>DATMZL010001486.1:0-2311 GCA_035607075.1 Polyangia bacterium | reverse complement strand
ACCTCGCCAACCCGGTCCTGCTGGAGACCGCGAGCGACGCGTTCCTTCGCCGCGCCGTCGAGGTCGGGCGGCCGCCGACGTCGATGGCGGCGTGGAAGGACGCGCTGACGCCCGAGCAGATCGACGACGTCGTCGCCTACGTGCGCTCGCTGGCGACGCCGCCGCCGCCGCCGCCGTTGCCGCCGGCGGCGCCGCGCAAGGGACCGATCGTCATCAACCCGAAGGGCCGCGCCCCCGAATTCACCCTCAAGGAGGATCGTTACGTCTCGATCGACCAGGTGAAGGCGGCGCTCGACGGGAAGCGCCGCCTGATCATCGCGGACGCGCGCGGCCCCGCCGAGTGGGCGACCCTGCGCATCGCCGGCGCGATCTCGACGCCGTATTACGACGCGAAGGCGCTCGACGACATCCCGAACGACGGCACCTGGGTGCTCGCCTACTGCGCCTGCCCCCACCACGTCTCGGGCGAGGTCGTCGACGCCCTCCGCAAGCGCGGCTACAAGCATACGGCCGTCATCGATGAAGGTGTGTTCGCCTGGCAGCAGAAGGGCTACCCGGTCGTGACCGCCCCCGGCACGCCGCCGCCGCCCGCGCCGCCGCCACGGCCGGTGCTGGCGAAACCGTCCGGGCCGCTCGCGCCGGCGCAGAAGCCGACTGCCAAGCGTTAGAAGTACTCGAGCTGGCCCGCGTCGTTGACGCGGATGTTGCGGTGGCGGTGAGCGCCGGTGAAGCCTTCGATCTCGCGCACCCAGGACGAGTCGGGAAAGTGGTTCACCATGTACTCCGCCTCGCCGCGCCCTTCAGAGAGCTGGTTCTGCGTGACGAGCGCGTGAATCAGGATCGAATAGCGCTCGGGCGCGTCGGGGCCGTCGGGAAATTTCTTGTTGCCCGCGCGCGCGATCTCGATCGCCTGCGCGGAGTCCTTGCGAGCGACCTCGCGCAGGTGCGCCATCAGGACCGATTCGCTCATGCGCGCGACACCGGCCGCGACGCTGGCCGAGGGCGGGGCGGCGTCAGGTGGGAGGTTGGGCGCGGCGGCTCCGGGCGCTGTTGCGGTCGCTGGAGCCGGCGGCTCGGGCGCGGCGGCGGGCGTCGCCTCGGGCGGCGTGGACGCCGTGCGTTCGGACGCGGGCCTTTTCTTCGCCGGCACCGCGAACCAGGCCACGACCAGCGCCAGGTTCAGCACCGCGACGACGAGCAGCAGCTTCCGCGTGGTGCTCATCGCCGGTCAACTTTGCGCGCCGGCGTGGGCGCTACTTGCAGCCGCCGACGTCGGTCTGGTGCGCGTTGTAGACGTTTTGGATCGCGGTCTGCATCGACGGCCATTTGATCGGCGTGCCCGAGGGCGTGTTGCCGCTGTCGTTGTACTGCCACGCCCACGCCCCGTTGTAACCGCTGTTGTAGAGGTTCGTGTAGAGATCGTTGGTCCCCACGCCGTCGGTGGTGACGGCGTAGAACTCCCCGATAACCAGCTTCTTGTCGAGGCCCCAGTACGTCGCGGGATGCCCGAACGGCGACAGCGCCGTGCCCGACGCCTGCGACTCGTTCGCGTCGTAGTAGTGCACCTCGTAGAAGTCGAGCGTCCCGTTCTGCTTGCCGCCCGCGGCGCGCAGCGCGCTGTCCGAGTACCAGTTGGTCTTGCCGCTGATGCCGTTCGAGCAGTAATCGAACGTCTGCGAGCCGTTGGTCACGCGCGCGTTCGGATCGGCGGTGTGGATCGCGGAGGCCAGCCAGTTGACGGTCTTCTGGATCGCCGCCTGCGTCGTCTTGTGCGTCGCCCAGCCCTTCGGTCCCATGCCTTCCGGCTCGTTGAAGATCTCCCACGAATAAAGGCCGGGCGTTCCCTTGATCGCGTTGACCAGCGGCGTGAGGTACCGATCGATGTACGCCTGCCGGTTGGTGTCGTTCTCGAGCAGCGCCTGGTTCTGCACGTACGTGTTGCCGGCGTTCGATTGCAGCATGTCGAACGACCACAGGCTGATGTTCACGCTGACGCCGTTGCTGTTCGCCGCCGAGAGGATCGCCTTGACGCCGTCGATGTGCGACTGCGGCAGCGCCTGCGCCATGCCGCTGCCGTCGTAGCCCGGCGTCTTCGTGCCGTTGGTGTGGAACCACCACCGGATCACGCGCCCGCCGGCGTCGTGCGTGTTCTTGAAGATGGTGTTGAACGTCGCCATGTTCGGGTTGGGGACGTCATTCGCGAAGCTGACCCACGCGATGTTGAGGCCGCTCGCGAAGTTGCAGATCGGACCGGTGACCTGTCCGCCCGTCCCGGTGGTGCCGGCGTTACCGGTGGTGCCGCCACGTCCGG
>DATMZL010001441.1:0-2861 GCA_035607075.1 Polyangia bacterium | reverse complement strand
CGGCAGCCTCGAGACGATCCTCGCCGCCCTCGGACCCGACGTGGCCGGCGTGTGCGTCCAGTACCCGGCCACCGACGGCACCGTGCACGACTACCGCGATCTCGCGGCGCGCGCGCACGCGGCCGGCGCGCGCGTGGTGATGGCGGCGGACCTGCTCGCGCTCACGCTGATCGTGCCGCCCGGCGAGGTCGGCGCCGACATCGCGATCGGCAGCGCGCAGCGCTTCGGCGTGCCGCTCGGCTACGGCGGGCCGCACGCGGCGTTCTTCGCGACGCGCAGCGAGTGGGTGCGCAAGCTGCCGGGGCGCCTGATCGGCGTCACCGAGGACGCGCACGGCCACGTCGCGTATCGCATGGCGCTGCAGACGCGCGAGCAACACATCCGGCGCGAGAAGGCGACCAGCAACATCTGCACCGCGCAGGTGCTGCTGGCGGTGATCGCCGGGATGTACGCCGTCTATCACGGGCCCAAAGGGCTGCGCGCGATCGCCGAGCGCGTCGGGCGGCTGGCGGGAACGCTGGCGGCCGGGCTCGACAAGCTCGGGATCAAGGTCAAGCACCGCCGGATCTTCGACACCGTCCGTGTCGACGGCAGCGCGGCAGATGTCGAGCGCTGGCTGAAGGCCGCGGCAGAGCGCCGGATCAACCTGCGCCGGCTGTCGGCCACGGCGGTGACGATCTCGCTCGACGAGACGACGACGAGCGCGGACGTCGCCGCGTTGTTGAACGTGTTCGGCGCAGGCGGCGGAACGCAGGCTGTCGAGCTGCCCTGGGCGGGGGGCGAGCGGACCAGCGCCTACCTAACGCACGCGGTGTTCAACACGCATCACTCCGAGACGGAGATGCTGCGCTACATGCGCCGGCTGGAAGCGAAGGATCTGTCGCTGACGCATTCGATGATCCCGCTCGGGTCGTGCACGATGAAGCTGAACGCCACCGTCGAGATGATGCCGGTGACGTGGCCCGAATGGGGGCGCATGCACCCGTTCGCGCCGGTGGACCAGGCGGCGGGCTACCGCGAGATCTTCACCAGCCTCGAGAAGATGTTGTCGTCGATCACCGGCTTCGCGGCGACGTCGCTGCAACCGAACGCGGGCTCGCAGGGCGAGTATGCGGGCCTCCTTGTTATTCGCGCCTTCCACGAGGGTCGCGGCCAGGGACATCGCGACGTCTGCTTGATTCCGTCGTCAGCGCACGGGACCAACCCGGCGTCGGCGGTCATGGCGGGCTACAAGGTCGTCGTCGTCGCCTGCGACGACGGCGGCAACGTCGATCTCGCGGACCTCGAAACGAAGGCGGCGCAGCACAAGGACGCGCTCGCTGCGCTGATGGTGACGTACCCGTCGACGCACGGCGTGTTCGAGGCCGAGATCCGCCGCATCTGCAAGATCATCCACGACCACGGCGGCCAGGTGTACATGGACGGCGCCAACCTGAACGCGCAGGTCGGCCTGTGCCGGCCCGGCGACATCGGCGCCGACGTCTGCCACATCAACCTGCACAAGACGTTCTGCATCCCGCACGGCGGCGGCGGGCCCGGCATGGGCCCGATCTCCGTCGCTGCGCACCTGGCGCCGTTCCTCCCGCGGCATCCGGTGGTCGCCACCGGCGGCGAGCGCGCGATCGGCGCGGTGTCGGCCGCGCCCTGGGGCAGCGCCAGCATCCTGCTGATCTCGTGGACGTACATCCGGCTGATGGGCGCCGACGGACTCAAGCGCGCCACGCAGGTCGCGATCCTGAACGCGAACTACATCGCGAAGCGGCTGGAAGCGCACTACCCCGTCGTCTACAAGGGCGCGCGCGGCCGCGTCGCGCACGAATGCATCGTCGACGCGCGCCAACTGAAGAAGCTGGCCGGCATCGAGGTCGACGACGTCGCGAAGCGCCTCATGGACTACGGCTTCCACGCGCCGACGATGTCGTTCCCGATCCCGGGCACGCTGATGATCGAGCCGACCGAGAGCGAATCGAAGGCCGAGCTGGATCGCTTCTGCGACGCGATGATCGCCATCCGCGCCGAGATCGCCGAGATCGAAGCGGGCAAGATGTCGCGCGAGGACAACCTGCTGAAGAACGCGCCTCACACGGCGGGCGCGCTGCTCGCGTCGGAGTGGAAGCATCCCTACGAGCGCGAGCGCGCCGCCTTCCCCCTGCCCTACGTGCGCGCAGCCAAGTTCTGGCCGTCGGTCGGCCGTCTGAACAACGTCCTCGGCGACCGCAAGCTGTTCTGCACCTGCCCCGACATCAGCGAATACGCCTGACGTCGAGCTCGCCGGACCGATCGCACGGGCCGGGACCGAAGCCGGCGTCGCCGAGGCGCCACGTCCCCGCAACTTTTTCTTCCGGTTCCAGGCGGTGCCGGCGTCGGGCGCACCGGTTCAAGGGTTCGCACGCGACGCTGGACTTCTTCAGCGTGAGCTCGACGCAGCGTGCGCCGCTGACCCGCATGTCGTGAAACACGTTTGTGTTCTCGTGATAGGCGTGCGGGCCGCCGTCGACGGGGTTGCGGATTCGCCAGGCCCAGCCGACGGGGATCTCGCCGACGAGCCTCAGCGTCCCGGCGCCATCGGGCTGGAAGAACTTCCACCACGTCTCGTACTGCGCCATCGCCGCGCCGGCATTCAGGCCGGTGACCTGGAATGCAACACCGGGGCTACCGGTGAGCTCGTCGGTCACGCGCCAGTCGTCGACGTCGGTATGCGTGAAATCCTCGACGGCCACGCCTTCAGCGAACGACCAGCGTCCGTCCCGCCGGACGCCGATCGTCAGCACGTCGGTGGTGTCTTCCAGGTCTTTGATCCAGACGACGCTGCGACCCGCATCGTCGATCATGCCCCCGACGTCGTCCGGAAGCAGCGCCAC
>DATMZL010001438.1:0-6242 GCA_035607075.1 Polyangia bacterium | reverse complement strand
CATGCTGCCGCTGTTCGCGATCTTCGCGATCATGTACTTCCTCATCCTGCGACCGAATTCGAAGCGGCAGAAAGAGCTGCAGAAGGTGCTCGCAGATCTCAAGAAAGGCGATGAGGTCGTCACGACCGGCGGACTCATCGGCAAGATCACCGGCATCAAGGACAGCGAGCTGACGCTGCAGCTGCAGGAAGGCGTGCGCGTGCGCGTGCTTCGCAGCGCGGTGACGGGGCTCTACACGGGCGCCACGGCCGCGAACGCGAAGGCCGAGACGAAGTCCGAGGCGAAGGCCTCCTGATCGGGTCCGGCGGACAGCATGGAAAGAGGCTGGTGGTGGAAGGCAGCACTCTACGGTCTGGTCACCGTCATCGCGGTGCTTTACCTCATCCCGACGGTGGTGCCTGAGGAGAAGCAGCCGCGCTTCATCAGGAACCACTTCCAGAAGAAGATTCAGCTCGGGTTGGACCTGCAGGGCGGCCTGCACCTCGTCTACAACGTGAACGTCAGCAAGGCGGTCTCCGACAAGGTCGACCGCCTGTCGTCGGACATCGAAGACCGCCTGCGCAAGGACAAGGGCGTCACCGACGTCAACGTCGTGCGTTCGGATCGGGTCGAAGAAAACCACTACGACATCGTCCTCACGTTCAAGAACCCCGCCGATCAGGCCAAGGTCGACGATGCGTTGCTGAAGGAGTACCGCAAGTCGCTGGATCTGATCAGCCGCGACGCGTCCAAGGGCGAGGTCCGGCTGCGCCTGGATCCCGATCAGATCGACGAGGTCCGTGACTACGCGCTTCGCCAGGGCATCGAGACGATCCGCAACCGCGTCGACAAGCTGGGCGTCGCCGAGCCGACCATCATCAAGAAGGGCACCGACATCATCGTCGAGCTCCCTGGCCTCAAGCCGGCCGACTTCGAACGTATCAAGAACATCATCGGCCGCACGGCGCAGCTGGAGTTCAAGATCGTCGACGACGGGCCCACCGACTTCATGAAGAAGGTGGCGGGCGCGGTCCCCAAGCGCGA
The DNA here is from genome assembly GCA_035607075.1 of Polyangia bacterium. Lineage (GTDB taxonomy): Bacteria > Myxococcota_A > Polyangia > Fen-1088 > Fen-1088 > JADGRB01. Next base: position 5,219 of record DATMZL010001438.1, on the reverse strand, counting down.
CCCGAAGGCGACGCTGGGGCCGACCGACATCGACGTCGGCACCGAGGCGTGGACCGAGGATGAATCGGGCAAGCAGCACGAGGACGTGTACCTGCGCTCGAAGAGCCGCGAGGCGCTGCAGAAGTTCTTCGCGGGGCTGACGGGCGACATGGCGGTGCCGCCCGATCACGAGATCGGCTACGAGGAGATGGGCGGACGGGGCGAGCAGGGGGAGCAGACGCCCGACAAGTACTGGCGCACTTACTACCTGCACAAGCGGGCGGCGCTGACCGGTGAGTACCTGACCAACGCCGATCAGACGTGGGATCAGAACACGGGCCGGCCGGAGGTCGCGTACGAGTTCGACCACCAGGGCGCCGCCATCTCCGAACGGCTGACCGGCGACAATATCGGTCGCAAGATGGCCATCATCCTCGACGACCGGATCAAGACGGCGCCGGTGATCAAGAGCCGCATCGGGTCGCGCGGGCGCATCACGCTCGGCAGCTACGGTGACCCGTTCCAGCTGCAGGAAGAGGCGAAGGAGATCGTCGCCGTTCTGCGGTCAGGCGCGCTGCCGGCGCCGCTGACCAAGTCGTTCGAGACTCAGGTCGGGCCGACGATGGGCCGCGATTCGATCGAGAAGGCGAAGTTCGCCATGGGGATCGGCGCCTCGTTCGTCATTCTGTTCATGCTTATCTATTACCGGCTGTCCGGCTTGATCGCGGTCATCGCGATGCTGCTGAACATGCTCTACATGCTGGCGATCCTCGCCGGGTTCGAGGCGTCGCTGACGCTGCCCGGGATCGCCGGCCTCGTGTTGACCGTCGGCATGGCGGTCGACGCCAACATCATCATCTACGAGCGCATACGCGAGGAGTTACGTCTCGGTAAGTCCGTGCGGACCGCGGTGGACGCCGGCTTCCAGCGCGCGTTCTGGACGGTGTTCGACGCGCACGTCACGAACTTCGTCGCGGGCGTCGTCCTCTACTCGTACGGGTCGGGTCCGATCCGCGGCTTTGCCGTCACGCTGCTGGTCGGCATCATCACCAACCTGTTCACGTCGTACTGGGTGTCGCACTGGATGTTCGACTTTGTCGTCGGACGTCGTGGTACGGCCAAAGCGACTTTGAGCATCTGAGCAACCCACAATGGCCACTCAGAACCAAGACCAGAAGTTCCTCGAGATCATCAAGCCGCACTCGACCTACGAGTTCATCGGCCGGACGAAGTACTGGGTCGGCCTGTCGATCGTCCTGACGGTCGTCACGTTCGCGATGCTTTTCTTGAACGCGTACGTGATCAAGGGCCGCGGTCACTTCCTGAACTGGGGCGTCGATTTCCGCGGCGGCAGCGAGATCGTGATCGAGTTCTCGCGCGACGTGGACATCCAGAAGGTGCGCGACGCGCTGGCCGAGAGCGGCTTCCACGACGCCGACGTCGTCAAGTACGGCGACCCGACCGGAAAGAGCCAGTGGAATTACCTGGTGCGCGTCGGCGCCGTCTCCGTCCTGTCCGAGAAGCAGGCGAAGCAGATGCACGAGTCGATGGCCAAGGTCGGCGACGCGTCGCTCCGGCGCGTCGACTGGACCGAGGGCGGCGATAAGTTCTACCTGCGCTACGACCGGGCGGTCGAGCCGTCGGTGCTGCAGAACTCGCTGAAGGCGATGGGCGTCAACGCGACGCAGGTTCAGCCCTTCGGTCGCGCCGACGACAACACCTTCGAGGTGACGCTGGTCGGCCTGGACACCGAGATCCGCCGCGGCCTGGACGCGAAGCTGGGCGCGGGCGCGGTGTCGGCGATCCCGAAGGTCGATTCCGTCGGCGCCAAGGCCGGCAACCAGCTGAAGATCGACGGCGTGAAGTCGCTGGCCTACGCGATCTTGCTGATCATGGTGTACATCGCGTTCCGGTTCGACCTGCGCTACGGACCGGGGACGGTCGTCGCGCTGTTGCACGACGCCGTGATCACCATCGGGGCGTTCGCGATCACGTACAAGGAATTCTCGCTGACCACGGTCGCGGCGGTCCTGACGATCATAGGCTTCTCGATGAACGACACGGTCGTCGTGTTCGACCGTATCCGCGAGAACGCCGCGCGCTACCGCGATCGGCGCTTCGACCGGGTCGTCAACCAGTCGATCAACGAGACGCTCTCGCGCACGATCTGGACGAGCGCGACGGTCTTCTTCGTGACGCTGGCGATGAACATCTGGGGCGTGGGCGTCATCCGCGACTTCGCGTTCGCGATGAACGTCGGCGTCATCGTCGGCACCTACTCGTCGATCTTCATCGCTTCGCCGATCCTGATCTGGCTGAACGAGAAGTTCATGGCGAACCAGCGCAAGCAGCAGCGCCAGCCGCGTCGCCCCCAGCGCGACGGCGAAGAACCCGAAGGCGCGTAGGCTTTCCGCGGTCGGGCTCCGCGCGCGCGAGCGCGCACCGAGCGGCGCAACTCGCAGGTGCACGCGCCCGAGAAGTTATCCACAGGCGGTCGTGCGAAAAAAAGATATCCACAGCACCCGGTGCTAGCGTGATTTTCGTGAGCGCCATCGCCTGGGAGGCTCCGTCGATCGACGAGTCGAAGGCGGCGGCGCTTGCGGCGGCGGCGCGCATCCGGCCGCTGACGGCGCGGCTGCTGGTCGCGCGCGGCATCGCCGAGGCAGATCTGGCGGCGCGCTTCCTGGATCCGCGCCTGGCGAACCTGCGCCCGCCCGACGGCATGGCCGATCTGCCGCGTGCGCTCGAGCGTCTGGTCGCGGCGCTCGCCGCCGGCGAGACGATCGGCGTGTTCGGCGACTACGACGTCGACGGCGTCACGACCGCCGCGATCCTGACCAGCGCGCTGCGCGCATTCGGCGGGACGGTCGTGGCCCGCGCGGCGAGCCGCCACGCCGGCTACGGCCTGGGCGTCGACGACGTCGCCCGCTTTGCGGACGCCGGTTGCCGCCTGCTGGTCACGGGCGACTGCGGCACCAGCGACCACGAGGCGTTACTGGCGGCGCGCGAGCGCGGGCTGGACACGATCGTGATCGACCACCACGAACTGCCCGACGGCGAGACCGCCGCATACGCGCTGGTCAACTCGCGGCGCCCCGACGACGCGTTCCCGTTCAAGGGGCTGGCGTCATGCGGCGTCGCGTTCTACCTGGCGGCGGCGCTGCGGCGCCGGCTCGGGTCGACGTTCGATCCGCGCGAGCTGCTGGATCTGGTGGCGCTCGGGACGATCGCCGACCTCGTACCGCTCGTGGCGGAGAACCGGATCCTCGTCGCGGCAGGGCTGCGGGTCCTGACCGCGCGCAAGCGCCCGGGCCTGGCCGCGCTGGCGCGCCGGGCGGAGCGGGAGACCGGCCCCATCACAGCGCACGACGCCGCGTTCCGCTTGACGCCGCGGCTGAACGCCGCCGGCCGGCTGGGCGAGGCACAGCTGGCGCTGGACCTGCTGCTCGCCAATGAAGCCGACGCCGAACGGCTCGCGGGCGAGCTGGACGATCAGAACACCGAGCGCCAGCGCGTGCAGGAGCTGGTGTGGACGGAGGCATTGGCGCTGGCGACCGCCCAGGTCGAGGAGCACGCCGCGGCCGCCGTCGTGGTCGGGGCCGAAGGCTGGCATCCGGGCGTCGTCGGCATCATCGCCGCGCGCCTGGTCGACCGGTTTGCGCGGCCCGCGATCGCGATCGGTTTCCGTGACGGCGAGGGCCGGGGATCAGCGCGCACGGTCCCGGGCGTCCATCTGTTCGACGCGCTGTCGGCGTGCGCGCAGCACCTGACCCGGTTCGGCGGCCACGCCGGCGCGGCCGGTATGAGCATCGCGATCGGCGAGCTCGACGGGTTCCGCGCTGCGTTCGCGACGGAGGCGGCGCGGCAGCTGGGCGCGGTGCGGCGGTCGCCGGCGTTGGCGGTGGACGCCGAGGTGACGCTGCGCGATCTCGATCTCGGCTTCGCCGAGGAGCTCGCCCGCCTCGCTCCCTTCGGCGTGGCCAACCGCGAGCCGCTGTTCGCGCTCAGCGGGGTGACCACCAGCGCGACCCGCGTGGTCGGGAAGGATCACTTGCAGCTGACGCTCGCTCACGGGGGCGCGATGGGCGAGGCGATCGCGTTCGGCTTCGCCGAGTCCGATCCGGGCGCCGGCGCGCGCGTCGACCTCGTCGCGACCGCCGAGCTGGACACGTATCGCGGGCTGACGCGCGCGCGGCTCAAGGTCGCCAAGCTCGCCCGCGTCCGCTAGCATTCGCGGCATGCGGGTTCGGCTGGCGGCGGCGGTCGTCGTGGTGGTGGCTGGGTTCTCCCGGCCAGGCAGCGCGTACGACGAGGAGCACGAGGTCACACGCGGCGACTGCGTGCTGCCGACCGGGACGGCGAAGCTCCGCACGGTGCGCGACCAGTCGTGCGACAAGCACGGCTCATGCGAAGGGTCGCACGTCGTCACCTTGACGTCCGCGCGCAAGAAGCGGCTGTTGCGACTGGAGTCCGGCGCCGAACCTATTGTCACCTGTCAGGGCGCGACGGTGACGGTGGCGCTGCCCGCGGAGAAGGGCCAGGTCTCCGTGGCGCTGGCGTACAGCGCGGCCGACGACCGCCTGGCGCTGGATCCGGGCGTCATGCGCGATCTCGAGCAACGCTGGGCCCGGCCACCGGCCGCCGTCGATCCCAACCGCGCCAACCTCATCGAGCTTTACGGTCTGGTCGCGTCGTTCGACAAGCGGCCCGAGCTCTCGGCGACGTTGCTGGGCGCGCGCGAGGCGCTCGCCGCCGGCGACTGGGGGCGCACCGACGGGTACCTGGCCGCGGCGGTGGGGTCGGGCGCGGCGCGCGACGCGACGATGGCGGCGCGGCGGCGCGACATCGCCGCGCAGCTGGCGGAGCAGCGCAAGCAAACGCCCGGCGTGATCCTGGGCCAATGGCGGCGGATCGGGCGCATATTGTCCGAGCCGGTCAGCCCGCCCGCTTCGGACGCGTCCTGGTTCTGGATCGGCGGCAAGCTCTGCGTCCAGCAGGACGGCGACAGCCTGGGGATGCGCGAGCCGTTCATGCGCTGTTACGACGCGGCCGCGCGCCGCTGGGGCGACCGGGCGCCGCTCGCGCGCGGCCCGATCGACGATGCGCCGAAGGTCACATGGCACGAGGGCGCCAACGTCTGCGACTTCGAGAAGGGCTGGACGATCGAAGGTATGAACTTCGGCGGCGCCGGGATCTGCGGCTACGACTTCTTCTCGGACGATCTCGTGCTGGTGGCGAAG
>DATMZL010000642.1:0-7494 GCA_035607075.1 Polyangia bacterium | reverse complement strand
CGCGCGGCGCGCACGCAGGTGCTGTTCGTGGCGGCGATGTATCCCGGCGTGCGCCGGAACGTCGCTGCCGACAGCGACGGGTTTCCCATCGAGCGCGCGTGGGCGGATGCTCGCCCCGACAAGTTCCGTCTGCTGCACGCGTCGTCGACAGCACGCATCTACGCGGTGACGTTGTGATGAGCCCGGTCCTCGCGCGCGCGCTGCGCTACGCATCGGCCGCGGCGCTGCTGCTGTTCGTCGCGGGCCGCTTGCTCGTCCCGATGGACGAGACCGACCTGTTCTAAAACCTGCGCCTCGGCGAGATCGTGCTTCACGACCACACGGTGCCGCGGACGAACCTGCTGTCGTTCACGTACCCGGATGCGCGCGACGTCAACCTCGCGTGGCTGTTCCAGATCGTCCTGGCGCTGGCGCATCGCGCGGGCGGCATCCCGGGGACGCTGCTGCTCAAGATTGCGTTCGTGCTCGGGGCGTTGGCCGTCCTGTTTCGCGTGGCGCTGCGCCGAGGCGCGGATCCGGCCGCGGCGGCGATTGCGCTCGCGTTGTCAGCGTGGGCCGCCGAGCCGCGCTTCGTCGAGCGCCCGCATCTCGTGACGTTCCTGGGCCTCGCGCTGACGTTGCTTGCCGTCGAGCGCGCTGAATCCGCGCGTGAGGAGCCGGCGAGCTCTGCTCGCCGCGTATCATCGCGGGAGGGTTCGGGAACCCTCCCAGGGTTCCCGATTCAGTCGACCAGGCCGCGGGCGCTGTACGCGCTGATCCCGTGCGGGCTTCTGTGGGCGAACGCGAACTCGTGCTTCTTCCTGGCGCCGGTCGTGCTGGCGCTGTACGCGCTGGGCGCGCGTTTCGACGGACGCGGCGCCGACGCGCGGCGCGCCGGGCTGTGCGCCGCTGCACTGGTTCCGCTGATCTTCGCGACGCCGTCGGGCGTCCACGCCCTCGGCTACATCGCCAACCACTGGCGCATGCCCTGGCTGCGGCCGCTGGAAGAGTACTTACCGGCGCGCTGGCCGGACAACGCGCCCGCGCTTTTTGTCGCCGCGGGCGTCGCTGTCGCGGCGGTGTTGCCCGGCCGGCGCTGGCGGCACCTGCTGCCCGTCGCGCTGCTCGGCATCGTCGGGGCTCGCCGCAACCGCTTCCTGGCCGAATTCGCGCTGCTGTCCGGCCCGATCGTCGCCGGCGCCATCACCGATCTCGCGTCGCGCGTGACCGGGCGCCTGGCCGCCGACTTCCGCAGCGAGCTGCGCCGCCTCGCGACCGCCGCGACGCTGACGGTGCTGGCGGGCGCCGCGATCGTGCCGCGTGTCTCGGCCGCACGTCAGGGGCGCCGCGTGTTCGACATCGGCCTCGACCCGACGCTGGTCCCGCACGCGGCGATCGCGTTCATCAACGAGAACGGCCTGCGCGATCGCATGTACAACGACATGGAGGTCGGCTCGTACCTGACCTGGGAGGGCTGGCCGCGCCACCGCGTGTTCCAGGACCCGCGCATCAACGGCTACCCACCCGAGTTCCACGCGCAGCTTCGCCGCGACGACGTGCCGCCCGCCGCGTGGGACGCGCTCCTGGGCCGCTTCGGCGTCAACGCCGCGCTCATCACGTACCCCCACCAGGGTCCGCGCGGCGCCTTCTTCGATCCCGAGACCTGGGCGCTGGTCTACCGCGCCGACGACGCGCTGGTGTTCGTCCGGCGCCGGCCCGAAGCGGCGGCGCTGATCGCACGGACCGAGTTGCCCGTGCGCTTCGTCGTCGATCGCGCCGCCGGCGTCATCCACGCCCGCGCGGTGACCGCGCGGCCGGCCGGGTCGCCGGTCAGCGACTGCGAGTGGCAGCGCCGGCTGGGCGACTTCTTCGTCGAGACCGGCGACGACAAGACCGCCCTCGCCTCGTATCGCGGAGCCGGCGCCACGACCGGATGCCTGGACGGCGCCGCGTCTCTGGCGGCGCGAACGGCGCTGGGCGACGCCGCGCTGCGCCTGCACGATCCCGCGACCGCCACGGACGCCTACGCCGGCATCGACACACCGCGCGCGCACACCAACCGCGCGCTCGCGCTGCTGGCGCTCGGCCGCGCGGAGGAAGCGCTGGCTGAAGCCCGGCGCGCGCTGCAGGTCGATCCCACAAACGCAGATGCGCTGACCGCCGAGAAGCTGGCGCGCGACCGCGTCGGCCGCTGATTGGCGTTCCCCTTGCCCCAGGGGTGAGATCCCCTGGTAGAGTTCCGCGCCATGGCAAGCGACTCCGAGATCGATCGTGCGTTCCTGGGACGGATTGGGATCTTCGCGGGCCTGCCCGATCGGGTGATGGATCTGATCGCGGCGACGCTTCGGGTCGTGCACGTCGTGCCGGGCGCGCAGCTGCTGCGCGAGGGCGAACATGCGCGCAGCATGTTCATCGTGCGCGAGGGCGAGCTGCAGATTCTGAAGCACGGCAAGGGCGGCACCGAATACAAGCTCGCGGTGCTGAAGGTCGGTGACGTCGTCGGCGAGATGGCGCTGATCGACATCCAGCCGCGCTCGGCGACCGCGCGCGCGGTCGGCCAGGCGACGCTTTACGTGCTGGACCTGGCCGAGATCGCGAAGCTGTACACCAGCGACGTCGAGGCGTACGCGCTGCTGGTGCTGAACATCTCGCGCGAGATCAGCCGCCGGCTGCGCGTCGCCGACGAGGAGCTCGCGAAGATGGGGATGACGGCGGAGGCGATGTGGAGCGACGCCGCCGGCACCACGACGCACCCGGCGATGCCGGTCGTCACCGACTGACGGTCGCATCCGTGGAAACGTGGTGGGCGCGCGCCGCCGAAGACTCGGCCGCGTTTCGCGATCCGGCGTCCGTCGCGTCGCTGATCGACGGCGCGCTGCAGTCTGATCCGGAGACGCGCGACGCCGCCGCGCGGGCGCTGGCGTGGGTGGTGAAGGCGCTCGAGGACGACCCCGTCGACGAGTCGATGGCGCTTCTCGCGCGCCGCCTCCCCGAGCTGGTGCGCGGGCTGGCCGATCGCGATCCCTTCTACAACGGCCAGATGATCAGCATCGCGCGCCGCGTCCCGATCGACGCGCGCACCGTCGATGCACTGCTGGACTTGATCGCTTCAACGCCGTCGTCGGACGACCGCGTGTTGCCGGTTTGCGCGCTCGCGATGTGCGACGACGGCGCCTGGACCGACCGGGTCGAGGTCGCGCTCGCTGGTTACCTGGCGGACCCCGTGACGTTCGGGGCCGCGGTGGAGGCCTTCTACTGTCGGGAGCGGCGGATCCGTCGCTCCGAGACTGCCCAGGCGCTCAGCCGGGGCGTGCTCACGGCCCGCTTCCCCAACACGAGGCGCGCGATCGGTACGCTGTGCGGGCTTCTCCAGACCGACTTCGCCGCGCTCGCGGAAGCGGCGCTGCACGACCTCGCCGCCGCGCGCCCCGAGCTGCACGACGAGATCGCCGAGATGCGGCGGCTGCGCGCCCGATCGCTTTAGACTCTTAGGCGCTCTTCTCGCGCAGCGCGGCCAGCAGCTTCTGCACGCTGGACCGCGCGTCGCCGAACAGCATCGCTGTGTTGTCGTTGTAGACCAGCGGGTTGTCGACGCCCGCGTAGCCCGCCGACATGCCGCGCTTGAGCATCACGACCTTGCCCGCCTTCCAGACCTGCAGAACGGGCATCCCGTAGATCGGGCTCGATGTGTCCGTCTCCGCGCTGGGGTTCACGATGTCGTTGGCGCCGATCACCATCACGACCTCCGTCTGCGGCATCTCCGGGTTGATCTCGTCCATCTCCTTGACGATGTCGTACGAGACGTTCGCCTCGGCGAGCAGCACGTTCATGTGGCCGGGCAGCCGGCCCGCGACCGGGTGAATGGCGTAACGGACGCTCACGCCCTTCTCGATCAGCAGCGACGAGATGTCCTTGACGGCGTGCTGCGCTTGCGCGACGGCCATGCCGTAACCCGGGACGATGACGACGTGGCGCGCCGCCAGCAGCCAGTCGGCGACCTCGTTGACGTTGGTCTCGGTCACCTTGCCGGCGGGCGCCGCGCCCGGCGCCGGCTTCGCGCCCGCTTCGGCGCCGAAGCCGCCCAGCATCACGTTCCAGATCGAGCGGTTCATCGCCCGGCACATGATGTAGCTGAGGATCGCGCCCGAGCTGCCCACCAGCGCGCCGGTGACGATCAGGAGATCGTTCGACAGCATGAAGCCGGCCGCTGCGGCCGCCCACCCGGAGTAGCTGTTCAGCAACGACACGACGACCGGCATGTCGCCGCCCCCGATCGCCATCACCATGTGGATGCCCAGCAGCAACGCCAGGCCCGTCATCGCCAGCAGCGCCGGCATCCCGGCGTCGACGAGGCCGGCGCCCGCGTCCGGCCACGGCTGCTCGGCGTGGTGGAAGATGTACCCCAGCGTCACGCACGCGGTGAGGATGACCAGGTTGAGGATGTGCCGCCCGGGCAGCAGCAGCGGACGGCTGCCGATGATGCCGCGCAGCTTTCCGAACGCGATGATCGACCCGCTGAACGTCACCGCGCCGACCAGCACGCCGACGTAGATCTCGACGAGGTGGGCGCTGCGGCCGGCCTCGTACGCGTCGGACGGCTGCAGGTACGTGGCGATGCCGACGATGACCGCGGCCGCGCCCACGAAGCTGTGCAGCATCGCGACCAGCTCGGGCATCGACGTCATCGCGACGCGCGCAGCGACGAACGCGCCGATCAGACAACCCACCAGGATCGCCCCACCCAGCACGCCGACCAGCGACCAATCGGGCGTCGGGACTGCCGTGAAGTCGACCGGCACCAGCAGCGCCAGCGCCGTCATCGCCACGGCGATCAGCATGCCGATGACGCCCAGGCGATTCCCGCGCTGGGCCGTCTCCTGATTGGAGAGGCCGCGCAAGCTCAGGATGAAAAGGATGCTCGCGACCAGGTAGGCGAGCGCTCGGACCGTCGGCATCATCGCGTCGCTCCCGTCACTTCCGGAACATCTTCAGCATGCGTTGCGTGACCAGGAAGCCGCCCGCGACGTTGATCGCCGCGATCAGCACGGCGATGCCGCCTAGCACCAGCGCGCCGGAACCGCCGCTGTACAGCGCCAGCATGCCGCCGATGACGATGATGCCGCTGATCGCGTTGGTGACGCTCATCAGCGGCGTGTGCAGCGCAGGCGTCACGTTCCAGATCACGTGCCAGCCGACCACACACGCGAGCAGGAACACCGTGAGGTGCTGGATGAACTCGGGCGGGCCGAAGATCGCGGCGGCGCCCAGCAGCATCGCCGCCAGCGCCGCGACGATGTTGGCGCTGCTGCTCTTTTTGGCGGGCGCGGCCGCCGCGCCGTGCGCGTTGTTGGCGGCCGCCTTCGGCTTGGCCGCGGCAGCGGGCGTCGCCGCAGCAGCCGGCGCGGGCGCCGGCCACAGCAGCTCGCCGTCCTTGAGGATGACCGCTCCGCGCTGGATCTCGTCCTTGAGATCGATGACCAGCCCCTTCTCGGTCGTGTACATCTCCTTCAGCAGATTGAGCACCGTCGTCGCGTAGAGCTCGCTCGACTGGCGCGCCATGCGGCTGGGCAGGTCGGTGAGGCCGATCAGCGTGACGCCCGACTTCTCGACGACCCTGTCCTTCTCGGTGAGCGGGCAGTTGCCACCCTGCTCCGCCGCCATGTCGACGATCACCGACCCCTGCGCCATCGCCGTCACCGCACCCGCCGTGATCAACTGGGGCGCCGGCTTGCCCGGGATCAGCGCGGTCGAGATGATGATGTCCGACGCCGCCGCGTGCTTGGCGATCAGCGCCTGCTCGGCGGCGAGGTACGCGTCGCTCATCTGCTTCGCATAGCCGCCCGCCCCCTCGCCCGCTTCGTCGAACTTGAATTCGATGAACTGCGCGCCCAGGCTCTCGACCTGCTCGCGCACGACCGGTCGCGTGTCGAACGCCTTCACGACCGCGCCCAGCCCCTTCGCGGCCGCGATCGCGGCCAGACCGGCGACGCCCGCGCCCAGGATCAGCACCTGCGCCGGCTTCACGCGCCCGGCCGCCGTCACCTGCCCGGAGAAGAACCGTCCGAACGAGTGCGCGGCCTCGACCACGGCCCGGTAGCCGGCGATGTTCGCCATCGCCGACAGCGCGTCCAGCTTCTGCGCGCGCGTGATGCGCGGGACAGCGTCCATCGCGAACACCGTCACCTTGCGCGCCGCCAGCCGGTCGACCAGAGGCTTGTTCTGCGCCGGCCAGATGAAGCTGATCAGGATCGCGCCCGCCTTGAGGAGGTCCGCCTCGTGCGCGCCGCCGGGACGGGCGATCGGCGCGCGCACCTTGAAGACGATGTCGGCGTCGGCGAAGGCTGCGTTGCTGTCGACGATGCGCGCGCCCGCCTCGATGTAGGCCGCGTCCGCGAAAGTCGACGCCTCGCCGGCGCCGCTCTCGACCATCACCTCGAGCCCGAGCTTGACCAGCTTCTCGACCGTGTCGGGCGTGGCCGCCACCCGACACTCGTGCGGGTAGATCTCCTTGGGGATGCCCACCTTCATGGGGCGGCAGGGTACACCGACGGCGCCCTACTTATCTACCCTCTCCCGCCTCTCCCGCCTCTCCCGCCTCTCCCGCCTCTCCGATGACGCTCGGGCTATCGCTCGGCCTCTTTGCTGCCGACCACGGTCAAGTTGATCCCGCACTGCACGGACAGCGGCTTGCCGTCGACGGTGATCGTGATCTTGCCGTTGTAATACCAGCCGAACGATCCGGTCGAGAACTCGCGTTTGTCGGCGACAAGCTCGGAGTTGCCGATGACGATCTTCACGGCTTCCGCCTTCTCGAGGAACTGCGTCTTGGAAACGGGGCACGCTGACTGAGCCATGCGCGCGACCGTATCACGGCCACGAACCAACGGAACGCCACTCCGGTTCCGGCAAGGGCCAGATCCTCGTCGGACACTTCGCCTGAATGCCGTCGGGGTCCACGTCTAGACCGCCGCCGCCGAAGATAGTCCCCGTCGCGATGATCTCGGCGCCCCACTGGAACGTATCGGGCACGAGACCGTCGTAGCGGACCTCGAGCGTCGCGGGCGGCCGATCGTCGCGGCTCTCCATCCGGAAACGGTATTGATCCGTGCCCAGGCGGCGCTCAATCGATCCGGGAACGACGCGACCGTGGACCTTGAGGTGCCGCCGGCAGACGTGCAACTTCTGGTTTTCGGCGACGACCTCGTCGACGTGCTTGTACAGCGTCGGTTCGGCCCGCGCAGACGCGCACAGCACCCCAAGCGCGAAGCCGCCGATCACGAACAGCCCCGCGCCCGCCCCCATCCCGAAGTCTCCGTCGTGCAGCCGAACCAGGATGACCGCCGCGACGACGCCGATCAGCGCCCAGATTGCAACGACGCCCACCGGCATCTGCGCGCGCACCAGGTCCATCATTGCCAACACTCCGTCACCTTGGGCCTCGGACGACCGCCGGTGCCGGCGGTGCACATCGGACATCCCGTCAGAATGCCGTCGGGCTCGATGTCCAGGCTGCCG
>DATMZL010000806.1:0-3509 GCA_035607075.1 Polyangia bacterium | reverse complement strand
CAAACCAGCGCCAGCTGGACCACCGTCAACGGCAATAGATTCAGCGTCAGAGACAGCGGCCGCGGCAGACGCGATCGCAACAACCGCTTCGGGCCGGACGGGTACCGCATCGACAATCGGACACCGGGGCATGCACCCCGGTTCCGATCTGAAAGTTGCGGAGAGGGAGGGATTCGAACCCTCGATACAGCTTTTGGGCCGTATAACGGTTTAGCAAACCGCCGCCTTCGGCCACTCGGCCACCTCTCCAGAACGGCGCGGGCGACGATAGTCGACGGAGCGCGCCACTGCAAGGGCGGCGGTCATCGGGTGGCGAGCCACGGGAGCAGGCCGGGTGGTCGGCGCCCCTGCCCTTGCTGCTGCAGCCAGGCCATGACAGGCGCCGAAAGGGCCTGGATGGCATCGGCGGGGTCGGGAAGGTCAGCCGCAGCGATACCGCTGCGTCGCGCCCAGGCTGACCACGCTTCCAGGAAGCGAACGTGGCGTCCCGACGCGGTGTGCTCCGTGTAGCTGCGCGCGAGGAGGCGGCGTTCGAGATCGTTCGCCGCGCGCTTGGCATCGGTCCGGAGCGGCTTGCCCTGCCGGACGCGACGCAGGAGCTGCTTCGCATCCGCCTTCAGATCGCGCGTCTGCCACGGTTGGCCCGACTCCGCCGCCGCGACCAGCGCCGGCCACAGCCGCCGGTGAACCAGCGTCTCCTTACCCAGCACCAGCTTGGCCCACGCGACATCGTCCTCCATCCGGTTCAGCGTCTCGAAGATCAGCTTCCCCTTCGCGTGCCCCCACCACGATCCCCGGATCGGCGCGCCCGCGATGCACGCCGTAGCCGACGGCAGCTTCGCGTCGTGCAGCATCAGCAGGCCGTGCCGATCGAGCAGCTGTTCGACGCGACGCCGCGCCCGATCGATCTCCGCTTCGGTTGGGATGGGCCTATGCTAACCGGCGAGCCTCGTGTCGTCGCGTCGCACGATAGCCGTTCTGGCGGGTGTGCTGGTGGGTGTGGCCGCCGGCGGCTGCTGCACGTCCCTGCAGCGCGCGAACACGATCGAGCGCGAGATGAAGCTACAGAATCGCCTGCGCGCCGAGCCCGCGATGCTGAGCGCGGCCGGCGAGATCGGCGCCGAGCTACTGTCCATCTTTCCCGAAGAGTTCCCCGACTGCGACCGGCTCGGCCAGTCATTTCCTCATGCCCGCGACTGCATCCAGTGGAACACGAGCGCCTACGGCAAGCTGGTGGACGCGCGCGGGGTGACGCACGAGGTGGTGCCGATCCACGTTCCCGATTGGACCTACGCGCGCCTTGCCCGTCGCAACAACGACCTGATCTTGCTCGTTCCCAAGGTGACGCGTCGGGAAGTCGACCGGCGAACCCCGTGCGAATGCGACAAGGTGCCCCGCACCGCGCCGCCGGGATCGACGCGCGTGGTCTTCATGATGCGAGAAGGGGGACGGCTTCTAAGCGCGCAGGTCGAGGTGCCGGTCACCGAGGACTACGTCACCCTCGACTGCAAGGGACGTTGATGTGAGGAGGAGGAGGGATTCGAACCCCCGGCGCTTTCGCGCTACGGTTTTCAAGACCGTCGCCTTCGACCGCTCGGCCACTCCTCCGGCGTGCGTGAGTGTAGCCCGATACGCGCGTTCCGTCAGAAGGCCGTTTGGCCCGGGTTGAGGGCGCCCCAGGTCGACGCGGCGCCGGCGCCGATCGTCCAGTCGGCCTTGCTGTTGGTGTCGACGTTGTTGATGCGCTGGATCGACGTGCCGGCTGCGGTCGTCCCGGTGGCGTTCAGATCGTCGGCGGCGTTCGTGCGAAACACGGTGTCCAGGTAGGACGTCATGGCCGGGGACCACTGGTTGGCGGCGCCGACCATGGCGGCCTGGGCCTCGGTCGCGGCGGCGGCGGTCGCGCCCGCCGGATCGTCGGAGGCGAACACCGCGTCCATGATGGCGCCGGTGTCGTCGTACAGCGTGAAGACGTTGTCCGTGTTGGTGAGGCCGTTGTCGTTCGTCCACCAGTCGAACGCGCTGTCGAAGTTGTTCGCGTAGGTCGCGGTCGGCTGGTCGGTCTTGGTCGTCGTCTCTTGCGTCGCCCCGCCCGGGTTGCACGTCGCGGAGCCCGAGTTCATGTGAACGACGACGAAGTCGTTCTTCTGGACGACCAGGCTCGCGAACGTCAGCGCGAGCTCGCCCGCGCCGCCGCCGCGCTCCAGCAGCTTGAACCCGTTCATCGAGCCGCCCGCGATCACGCGCAGCTCGATGAGATCGCAGCTGCCGGCGATGTTGGCGTTGATCTCGTTGATCCGCACGACGGCCGGGGTCACGAACCCCGCGAACGTCGCGGAGCTGGGCGTGCCGATCGGCGCGCCCAGCGTGTCGGTCACGCTGCCCGCGACGGCGACGGTGTACGTCGTCCCGCCGACCTGCGCGCCGGTGGTGACGGTGACGGTGCGGCCCGAGACGGTCGCGGCCGACGCGACGAGCCCGTTGTTGAACGTGAACTGCGCGCCGTTCGCGTTCACGCTCGACGCCTGGATGTTACGCGTGAACGTGATGCGCACCGTCGTCGGTGAGAGCGCGACAGCGCCCGAGACGGTCGGCGCGGGACAGCCCGAGATCGCGATCTCCGCGGCGCTGAACGCGAGCAGCTGTGTGTTCGCGTTGAAGCGGCCGACCGGCGTGCGGGTCAGCGCGAACGCGCATCCGGTCGCGGCGTCGACGGCGTCACGCAGCGTCGCGGGAAGGCGAAGCTCCAGGTCGGGGCTGCTCGGGACGCCCGTAGTGGCGACGGCGGCCGCCTCGAACCCCGCCCCGGCCGTCGCCCAGCTGCCGGTGATCGCGCCGTGCACGTCCGAGATCTCGCTTTCGTAGTTGCCCACCGCGCTCACCAGGTCGGTGGCGCCGGAGAGATCCTGGACCAGGGCGCTGACGTTCGCGCCCGTCGAGCGCCGCGCGTAGTTGGAGATCGCCGCTGCCTCGCGCAGGCCGCTGAACGTCGTCATCGAGGTGATCCTGAAGTCGACGACGGCGCCGACGGCGGGCGCCGGTGAGAGCGTCGCTGGGTCGACGACGACGAGCAGCGCCGGCCCCGTCTGCGCCGCCTGGATCGTGAAACCTGCCGGTTCGGTGCCGACTTGCGCTCTCACGTGCGTGACGATCGCGCCGGCGATTGGGAGATCTGCGGTTCCGTCGGGGGCGGCCCGCGCGGCCGCGATCAGCTCGGACGCGCTCGGTCCGCTGCCGCCGGTGCCCGCCGCGCCGCCCGTCCCGGCCGCGCCGCCGGTGCCCGCTGCGCCGCCGCCGGTGCCCGCCGCGCCGCCCGTGCCTGCGCCGCCGCCTGTGCCCGCCGCGCCGCCGCCCGTGCCTGCGCCGCCGCCGGTGCTCGCCGCGCCGCCGCCGGTGCCCGCCGCGCCGCCGCCGGTGCCCGCGCCGTCGCCGGTGCCGCCGCGTCCGGCCATGCCCGTCGTGCCGGCAGTGCCCGTCGTGCCGGCGGTGCCGGTCGTGCCTGCAGTGCC
>DATMZL010001417.1:0-6700 GCA_035607075.1 Polyangia bacterium | reverse complement strand
GAGACCTGCGCCAGCCCGTCGCGCACGGCGTCCATCTGGCGCTGCAGCAGCGGCGCCTCGCCGGCGGGTACCGGCGTCTCGAGCAGGCCGCGCAGGCGATGGGTGCGGAACCCCACCTCGAGAAAGGCGAACTTGACGGAGTACGCGCCGACGTCGATGCCGCAGATCGTGTGAGCCATGGGTCCGGTTATTCCTCGCGCCAGTACTGGAGGATGCCGGCCGCCTTCTCGGCGGCCGGGTTGTTGGTTTGCGGGTTGGCGATCGCGCGTTGCGTGTCGAGGATCGCGGTGATCTTCTTCTTCACGCGCCCGTACGAGCCGGTCGCGACGATGCGGTAGACGCGCGGCGCCGAGACCTTCGCGACCTTGGCGAGATCGCCGTCGTTGATCGTGACCGGCGGCATCGACTGGAAGATCTTGTAGCGGGGGTCGTCGGGCAGCACCGCGGTCTGGGGGTTCTTCATCAGGCCGGTGATGCTCTGGATGCTGTCGAAGCCGGCGGCGGACGCGCGATCGCAGGCGACGCTGGCGATCGGGTACAGCCGGCTGTCGTCGAGAATGCCCGGGTCGGGCGTCTGCTTGTTCACATTTGTCGGATCGAGGACGGCAGCGCGGATGATCCCCATCAACAAGGGCGTGCAGTCGCCGCCGTTCTTGTTGCTGATCGCACCGAGGTTCACGAGGCAGCCGGGATCGGAAGCGTAGACGGTCAGGTGGGGCGCGAACGCCTCCATGAAGCCGTCGGACACGCCGCGCACCATCTTCAGCTCCTCGATGCTGTCGAAGCTGTTGTCGTGGGCGCGGTAGCGATCGGTGCGGGCGTCGTACCGGTAGTCCTCGGCGCCGGCGCTGCCTTCGGGCGAGAACATCTGATCATCGGCGTCGGCCCAGTCGATGATCGCGCGTGCCACCTCCGGGCGGGTGCTGAACTGACCGGTCGCGTCCGCCTCGGAGAACAGGCGATCGAACCGCCGCGAGTACATGAGGCCCATCAGCAGACGAAAGACAACGAGCTGGTTGTTGCGGTTCGGCGTCACGCCGGAGCCGCAGGCGACGTCGATCTTGCCGTCCTCGGCGGTGATCTCGGCGTCGAAGGTGCCGGCCTTCAGGCCGAGGCCCTTGATGTCCTCGGTGTTGATGCCGAACAGGCCGCCCAGGCCGGCGACGTCCTCCTTCGAACCGCTGAAGAAGCCCATCAGCGGCCCCGCGTAGTCGGTGACGCGCAGGCTGAAGGCCAGCGCGCCCAGCCCGCCCGCTGCCCCCGCGCCCGCGCCCGACGAACCGCCGGAACCCGACTGCGGGCCCATGAACTGCGACAGCATCTGCTTCGCCTGCGCCATCGACGGATCGACGAACTTCTGCTGGATCTTGATCAGCAGGCGCGACAGGTTCACCGCCGACCGCGCCAGGTAGTGCGCGCGCAGCTCGTCGCGCGCGTTGGCGGCCTGAGCGGCGTCGACGGTGGTGCCGTACGTGAACTCGCTGACCAGCGAGATCATCAGCGCGAGCCAGGTCAGGACGATCAGCATCGCCACGCCCTTCTCGCGACGATCGAGCGGCCGCCGCAGCCGTTGGATGAGCTTCTTCATGACGGCTGTGGCCTGTAGCTGATGGTCTCGGTGATCTGGATGCGCGCGTCGGTCGAGTAGCTGACCTCTTTGCCGCGCTCGTCGATGACCGTCAGCGTGATGCGGACGTGCGCGGGCAGGTAAGGCGTGCCAGCGCTGGCCTCCAGCGTGGTCCAGTCGGTCTGCCACTCCTTCTTGCGGTGATCGTAGAAAGCGAACTTCACGCGGGCGACGTCCGGGCAGAGGATGTACGCCTCGCCCAGCAGCGTGCTCGGGTCCTCCGCCTGCAGCCGCCGTGTCTCGCGGCGCATCAGGTTCACGACGCGGCGGTCGTCGGGATCGCGCGCGCCGAAGTAGCTGATGAGCGAGCTGTCCGCCTCGGCGGCGCCGGCGCGCAGCCGCTGGTGCGCGAACGTCGAGAACGTCACCTCGTCGACGTCGGCGCGCGCCGACGCGGCGAAGAACGTGCGCCTGTTGGTGATCGCCGTGTTCTCGTTGTCCGAGAGGTAGGCCATCTCCAGCTCGCGCGCCATGCGCATCAGCGCCACGCGCACCGTGTGGGCGCGCTCCTGCTCGTTCTGGATCGCCCGCTTGCTGGTCGCGGTCTGCGAGAACGTCCCCCACATGATCGTCGTGATGAACGCGAAGATCGCCATCGCGAGCATCAGCTCGATCATCGTGAAGCCGGCGGACGTGCGGCGCGCGGTCACGGGCGCAGCCCTCCCGGGAGCGGGCCGCCGAAGTTGCCCGGGCCGCCGACAGTGCCCCCGGCTTTGCCGGTCACAGGCGTCGGCTTGCCACCCTGCCCCTGGCCCGGTGGCGTCTGTCCTGCCCCGGCGGCGGCGGCAGCGGCCATCCCCATCGTCTTCTCGAGCTGCGACGGGTCGGTCAGGTACTCGACCACCTCGATCTCCTGGTCGGGGCGCCCGTGCTCGTCCCACAGCACCCGCACCGTCACCTTGCGGACCGACTCCTGCAACCCGATCCGGATCGGCTCGATGAACGCGCTCATCACGCCGCCGAGGAACCCGGACATCAGCTCCATCGGGCTCTTGGCGTCCTGGCTGGATTTGGTCGCCGTGTCCTGCGCCTTCGTCGTCAGGTCGGTGGGCAGCTCGATGCGTTCGATCACCGTCTCCCAGCGGTACTGCGGATATCCCTCTTCCTTGAACGTCCCCTTGTCTTTCTCGGTGTCGCTGGTGAAGCCGTTGTAGAGGATGTCGTCCTCGACGTCGCTGATCTTGGTGCGCGCCAGAAACGTCGCCGCCGTCGTCAGCTTGGCGTGATTCGTCGCGCGGATGTTGTTGGTGACGATGCGCAAGAGCACGACAACCGTCGCGGCCAGGATCGCGACCGCGATCATGACCTCCAGCAGCGTGAAGCCGCCGCTCGTGCCCCGGCGCTGCCGTTTCACTGCTGCACCTGCGTCCCCTCGTCGTCGGTCCGCTCGCGCCCGCGCGGCGGCAAGACCTCCTGGCTGTAGATCCTGATACGCCCCGTGATCGGATGCGCGACCAGCGAGTAGATCGTCTCGTCGGAGTCGGGGTCGGTCAGCGTGATGATCGCCGGCTCCGTCTGGCCGAGCGGGAAGAAGTAGACGTAGGCGCGCCCGGCCGTCAGCGGCTCGGTCACGCGCGGCGTGTACACGCTGCGGACCTTCGCCTTCTTCAGCTTCACAGGTTTCAGCGCGAGATCCTTGAACGCCGCGAAGCGGGCGCGCTTGGGCCGGAAGTCGGCGACATCCAGCTTCGACAGGTCGAAGCTGGAATTTGCGCCTGCGCTCTTGCCGCTCTCGGCTTCACGCGCCGCCCGTTCGCGCTTCTGCGCTTCGTCCTCGTCCTCCGCCGCCTCCTGCTCCTCGCGCACGTGCAACTGCTCCGTGCTCTCCTCGCGCGGGATGAAGAACTTATCGTCGGAGACCTCCGCCCAGTACATGTTCGTCTCCATGTCGATGACGATGCGGTGGATCTTCCCCGTCGTCGACGCGCGATCGAACAGGTAGCGCATCGCGCCCGACATCTGCGCGGACGCTTCGCGCAGGTCCGCCTTTCGCAGCGAGCGCAGACCCCGGATCCCCAGACCGGCCAGCACGGCGCCGATCGTGACCACGAGCAGGACTTCGATGAGCGTGAAGCCGTGTTCGCGAGGCCGGACTGTCGATCGCTGCTTCATTCGCTGCTACTGCCAGGACTGGATGTCGTCCGCGGTGCCCTCGGTCTTGTCGGGGCCCGACGAGCTGACATCCGGCGTCTCGGGATCGTGCGTGCCCGGGCAGGCCATCTTGTAGTCCTTGCCCCAGGGATCCTTCGCCGCCGGCTTCGCGATGTATTTCTGCGCGACCAGCTCCTCCATGCTCTTCGGGCAGTTGTTGTTGTCGATCATGTACTGCGAGATGCCCTGGACGACGTCGCCCACGCCCTTCCGCGCCAGCTTGACCTGCGTTCGCCCGTAGCTCTTCATCACGACGACCGCGACGCCGGCGACCAGCGCCGCGCCGATCGCGACGACGATCATGATTTCCAGCATCGTGAAGCCGGCCGAGAGATCGCGACGCCCGCGGCTCCGCTGGCGCGCCTGCCACAATTTCTTGAAGTACCGGATCATGGGTTCCTCCTCATTGCCCGAAGGCCTATTGCACGAAGTCTTGCATCTCCAGAATCGGTTGCAGCACCGAGAACACGATGAAGACGACGACCAGCGCCATCGCCACGATGATCAGCGGCGACAGCATCGTCGTCAGCCGTGACACCTTCCCTTCGACGTCGCGCTCGTAGGCGCCGGCGACGTTCTCCAGCATCGGCTCCAGCTGACCCGACCGCTCGCCGACCGCGATCATGTGCACCATCATCGACGGGAACTTGCCCGACCGCTTCAGCGGGGCGGCGATCGACTCACCCTCGCGGATCGCGTCGCGCGCCTCCTCGATGACCTTCTCGAGCACGACGTTGTTGAGCACCTTCTTCACGATCTCAAGCGCCGTCAGCACCGGCACGCCCGCCGCCAGCATCGTCGCCAGCGTCCGCGCGAACCGCGCAACGGCGACGAAACGGACCAGCGGCCCGATCAACCACAGCCGCAGCTTGACCCGGTCGATCACCTGCCGTCCCGCCGGCCGCTTCGCCCAGCGCCTGAAGCCGACGTACGCGACGAACGCGAGGATCGCCAGCAGCCACCAGTAGGTGCCGATGAAGTGCGAAACGAAGATCAGAAGCTCGGTATTCCAGGGGAGCGTCTTGTTCAGGTCCTCGAACACCGACGTGATCTTCGGGACGACGAAGATCATCAGCAGGCCCATGACGATCGTGCCCAGGACCATCATGATGATCGGGTAGACCAGCGCGCTGGCGACCTTCGAACGCAACGCGTTCTGCGCGTCGAGGAAGTCGGCCAGGCGCAGCAGCACGGCGTCGAGGTTGCCGGCTGACTCGCCCGAGCGGACCATGTTGACGTAGAGGTCGGGGAAGATGTCGTCGTGCGGGGCCAGCGTGTCGGCCAGCGCCGTCCCCTGGTTCACCTTCTCGCGCACCTCGACCAGCACCGTCCTCAGCTTCCGGTTGTCGGCCTGGTCACCCAGCGCGCTCAGCGACTCGGCGAGCGGGATGCCCGCCTTCAGGAGCGTCGCCAGCTGCCGCGTCAGCACCGCCACGTCCTGCGGCCGCACGCGCTCGACGAGCCCGCCGAAATCGATCTCGCGCTTGAAGAACGGGACCTTCTCGCCGCTCGCCAGCGTCGCCTTCGCGGCCGGGCGTCCGGCGCCGCTACCCAGCACCTCCTTGTGCTCGGTGACGTAGACGCCTTCCTTGCGCAGCGCCTGGCGTAGCCCCTTCGGCCCGTCGGCGTCCTTCGTGCCCGCCACCGCCTTGCCGGCGTTGTTCAGCCCTTTCCACGCGTAGACCGGCATCGCCCGTTACTCCACGTCCTGCGTGGTGATCATGAGGACCTCGGCGGTGGTGGTCATGCCCGCCAGCACCTTCTGCGCGCCGTCGTCGCGCAGCGTCCGCATGCCCGCCTTGACCGCGTGGCTCTTGATCGACTGCGCGTCCGCGTTCTTGACCGTGAGCTGTCGGGTCTTCTCGTCGATGATCAACAGCTCGTAGATCGCGGTGCGGCCCTTGTAGCCGGCGCCCGTGCAGACGTTGCAGCCGCCTTCCTTCGCGCGGTACAGCATCCCGCGCGGCGGCGCCCACGCCTCGTCGCCCTTGAAGTGCACGCGCCGCGCCTCGCCGCGCGCGAACGCCGCCGGATCGATCCCGATGCTCGACAGATCCTCGTCCGCCGGGCGGTACTCCTCGCGGCATTCGAGGCAGACCCGCCGCACAAGGCGTTGCGCGAGCAGCGCCATCAGCGACGACGCGACAAGGAACGGCTGCACGCCCAGGTCGACCAGACGCGTGATCGCGCCGGCCGCGTCGTTGGTGTGAATCGTCGACAGCACCAAGTGACCGGTCAGCGACGCCTGGATCGCGATCTCCGACGTCTCGCGATCGCGGATCTCGCCGACCATGATGACGTCCGGGTCGTGACGCAGGAACGACCGCAGCCCGGCCGCGAACGTCAGGTCGATCTTCTCGTTGACCGCGGTCTGCGAGATGCCGTCCAGCTGGTACTCGACCGGGTCCTCGATGGTGAGGATGTTGAGATCGGGCGAGTTGATCTTGGCGAGGCAGGCGTAGAGGGTGGTGGTCTTGCCGGACCCGGTCGGCCCGGTGACCAGCATGATGCCGTGGGGCTTGTGAATGAGCTCGTCGATCGACCGCAGGTGGTCGTCGCCGAAGCCGATGTCCGCCAGATCGTGCAGCACCGACTCGCGGTCGAGGAGGCGGATGGTGACCCGCTCCCCCTGCTTGACCGTGGGCACGGTCGCGACGCGCATGTCGATGTCCTTGCCCGCGATCTTGCGCCGGATGCGCCCGTCCTGGGGGAGCCGCTTCTCGGCGATGTTGAGCCCGGCCATGATCTTCACGCGCGAGATGATCGAGGGCATGAACTGCCGGGCCGCCTTGCGCGACTCGTAGAGCACGCCGTCGATGCGGTAGCGGACGGTGACGTCCTTCTCGCCGGGCTCGATGTGGATATCGCTGGCCCGCTCCTTGACCGCGTTGAACAGCAGGGAGTTGACCCAGCGGATGATCG
>DATMZL010000450.1:0-3484 GCA_035607075.1 Polyangia bacterium | reverse complement strand
CTCTCGGTGCCCGTCGTCCTCGAACACGGCCTGCTCGAACCCGCCGATTGACCTGCCCGATTCTCAGGGTTCGTCGGTAGGCTTGACGCGCGTTGGCCTCCGTCATCGGGACGTTCGCCCTGTTCCTCGCGCTCGCCGTGGCGATCTACGGCGCGGTCGCGTCGTTCGCCGGTGCCCGCTCGCGCAACGCGCTCATGGTCGAGAGCGCGCGAACGTCGGCCTGGTCGCTCGCCGCGCTGATCCTGATCGCGAACGCCACGATGCTGGTCGCGATCCTGTCGAACGACTTCTCGGTGCGCTACGTCGCCGAGAACTCGAGCACGACGACGCCCACGTTCTTCAAGGTGCTCGCGCTGTGGTCGGCCGACCAGGGTTCGCTGCTGCTGTGGAACCTCGTCCTGGCCGGGTACCTGCTGGCCGTCGCGATCCGGTTCCGACGGCAGCGGCCGGACACGTTCCCGTGGGCGCTCGGCGTGATGTACGTCGTGAGCGGCTTCTACCTGCTCCTGGTGACGTTCGCGACGCACCCGTTCGGGACGCTGGCGAAGGCGCCGGCCGACGGGCAGGGCCCGCTCCCGCTGTTGCAGAACCACCCGCTGATGGCCGCGCACCCGCCGATGCTGTACCTCGGGTTCATCGGGATGACGGTGCCGTTCGCGTTCGGGATGGCGGCGCTGCTGACGGGCAGGTTGTCCGACCAGTGGATCCGGATCACGCGGCGGTGGACGATGTTCGCCTGGGTCTGCCTGACGGCCGGGCTGTTCCTGGGGTCGCTGTGGTCGTACTCGGTGCTCGGGTGGGGCGGGTACTGGGCGTGGGACCCCGTCGAGAACATCGCGCTGCTGCCGTGGCTCGCGTCGACGGCGTTCCTGCACTCGGTGATGGTCCAGGAACGGCGCGGGATGCTGAAGGTCTGGAACCTCTCGCTGATCGTCACGACGTTCGGGCTGACAGTGTTCGGGACGTTCCTCACGCGGGGGTCGATCCTCGCGTCCGTGCACTCCTTTGCGGCCTCCGCGGTGGGGCCGCTGTACCTGGGGTTCCTGCTGATCGTGCTGTGCGCGGGGTTCGGGCTGATCGCCGCGCGGTCGAAGCAGCTCGCGTCGGAGTCCTCGATCGACCGGCTGGTGAGCCGCGAGGGCGTGTTCCTCGGGAACAACATCCTGCTGCTGGCGCTGGTGGTGACCGTGCTGGTGGGGACGGTGTTCCCGCTGCTGAACGAGGCGCTCACGGGCGCGAAGGTCTCCGTCGGCGCGCCGTACTTCGACCGGACGGCCGCGCCGGTGATGCTGCTGCTGCTGTTCCTGATGGGGATCGGGCCGCTGCTGCCGTGGCGGGTCGCGTCGGGACGGTACCTGCTGCAGCGGCTGAAGTGGCCGGTGTGGGCGGGCGCGCTGACGATCGCCGGGCTGGTGGCGACCGGGGTGCGGCACTGGGCGGCGGTTGCGGCGTTCGGGCTGGCGGCGTTCGTCGGGACCGCGACCGTGGTCGAGATGGTCCGCGGAATCCGGGCGCAGCGGCGGGCACTCGGCGGCGGCGTGGCGCGGTCGACGTTCGGGGCGGTCGCCCGGAACCGGCGGCTGTACGGCGGCCTCATTGCACACCTCGGGCTGGTCATCGTGATCGTCGCGATCACGTGGTCGTCGACCTACGCGACGCAGAAGGAGGTCACCCTCGGGCGCGGCGAGTCGACGACGTTCGCCGGGTACGACCTGCGTTACACGGGCTCGACGTTCCGCAACGACCCGAACCGCGTCGTGTTCATCTCGACGCTGCAGATCCTCGACCACGGCCGGCCGATCGGCGTCCTGATCCCGTCGCTGAACTACTACCCGTCGTCGACCGACCCGATCGGGACACCGTCCATCTCGAAGGGAACGCCGTTCAACGGGTTCCACGACCTGTACGCGTCGCTGCAGTCGCTCGGCAAGAAGGGCGTCTCGGCGACGTTCCGCCTGTACTCGAACCCCGGCGTGATGTGGCTGTGGACGGGCGGCGCGATCATCGTGCTCGGCGGGATCGTCGCGCTCTGGCCGGTCCGGCGGAAGCGCCGCGCCCTGCCCGCACAGCCCGCTGAGCCGGCCGCCGTCCGCGAGCCCGAACCGGTGGAGGCGAAGGCGTGACCGAGCGCGAATCCGACATGGACCGCGAGCACCCGCTCGAGTCGGAGGAGGCTCCCGCGCCCGCCGCCGCGAGCGAGCCGGCCGCCGCGAGCGAACCCCCGGCGCCCCCGCGGTGGCGTGATCGCAGGTGGCGGGTCGTGGTGGCGAGCCTCATCCCCGTCGTGCTACTGGCCGCGCTGTTCGGGTTCGGCCTCGGTCGCGACCCCAAGGCGACGCCGCAGAGCCAGCTGATCGGCAAGGCCGCGCCGGACTTCGCGCTGAAGGACCTCCGGACCGGGCGCACGGTCCGGCTCTCCGACTTCCGCGGCCACCCCGTCGTCCTGAACTTCTGGGCGAGCTGGTGCGTCGACTGCATCGTCGAGCATCCCAACCTCGTGAGCGCGTGGCAGCGGTTCGGGAACGAGGGGACGGTGTTCCTGTCGGTGCTCTACCAGGACACCGCGGCGAAGGCGACGGACTTCCTGTCAGACCTCCCCGGTGACTGGCCCGACCTGTACGACCCGGGCGGGCGGACCGCGCTGAACTATGGCGTGACCGGTGTGCCCGAGACCGTGTTCATCACGCCGGACGGGCGCATCGCCGCAAAGCAGATCAGCGTGGCTTCCTACCCCTTGATCGAACAGCAGATCCACGCGATGAGCGCGAGGCAGGCATGAGCGTGGCGGCGCTCGACCCGCCGGCGACGCGCGGCCGCAGGCGCGCGTGGTTCGCGCTCGGTGCTGCTGCCATCGTGGTCGTCGCCGCGCTGGTGGTCGTCGCGATCCGCGGTCCGGCCGGACCGCCGACGTTCCAGGAGCGGGTCCACGACATCGCGTCGGGCCTGCGCTGTCCCGTGTGCCAGAACCTGTCCGTGGCCGACTCGCCGTCGGGCATCGCGCGGCAGATGCGCGCCGACATCGGGCTGCGCCTGAAGGAGGGCCAGACCGAGTCGCAGATCGACGCGTTCTTCGTCGCGAAGTACGGCCACTGGATCCTGCTCACGCCGTCGGCCGGCGGGATCGGGTTCATCGTGTGGCTGGCGCCGGCGCTCGCGATCGCCGGCGGTGCGTGGCTGGGCTGGACGCTGGTTCGAAGACGCCGGCTCGCGCCTGCAGAGACGGTGCCGGCAGACGACGAACCACGACTGACCCGCGCCCAGCGCGAGGAGATCCAGCGCGAGGTCGACGCGCTCGACCCGTTGGAGTACGAGGGATGACCGCGATCGCCGTCATCGTCGCGCTGGCGGGGATGTTCGCCGTGGTGCTGTTCGGCGCGGTGGCGCCGTACCGCCGAGCGACGGTCCCCGCGTTCGAACCCCCTGCCGACCCGCTGGAGGACCGCCGGCAGGCGCTGCTCGTCTCGCTGAAGGACCTCCAGGTCTC
>DATMZL010001405.1:0-2798 GCA_035607075.1 Polyangia bacterium | reverse complement strand
GATGCTGGATGCGCTGGAGGCGGTCATCGCCAAGGTGCCGGCGTCGGCGCTGAAGGCGGGGCGACGGCGACCGACGCCTCGCCCGCTGCGGGTCGTCGCGCCGCGCCCGCGTTTCTGGCGGCGCGCGATGATCGGCGTCGTGTTCACCCTGGGAATCGCCGTTGTCGGGTTGGGGGCGTACCTGTGGCCCGACGGCGCGAAACACGTCGAGGTCACGGCGCGGCCGCCGGCCAAGAAGCCGCCGCCGCCGATCGCAAAGGTGACGCCGCCGCCGGCGCTGCCGCCGCCCGCGCCGCTGCCGCCGCCGAAGGCCGCGCCGCCCGTCGAGCCGCCGAAGGCCGCGCCGCCCGCCGAGCCGCCGAAGGTTGCGCTGGCGCCGCCGGCGCCGCCGGCGCCGCCACCGAAAACGGAACCGCCGCCGTCGCCGCCCGTGGAGGCGCGAACGCCTGTCGAGGACGAAGGACCGGCCGAGCGGCCGGAGCCGCCTGACCTGCCGAAGCAGCCCAAAGCGCGTGCGCGCAATCCCTGGAAAGAGGCCGTTCCCAGCGCGATCCGGCCCATCCGCGATCGGATCAACCGCGGCGCGCACATGACGCAGAAGGGGCTGCGCCCGCTTTACGATTTCGCGCACCAGAACCCGAACGACCCGCGCCCGTGGCTGCTGCTCGGGCGCGCGTACGCGCAGGTCGACTGGTACAGCGACGCCGTCGAACGGTACGTCCGCGCCTATCGCGTCGATTCGAGCAGTCGTGGCGATCCGCAGATGCTCGCGGATTTGCTAAAGGCCGCCGCGCATCCGACCGCGGGGCGCGCCGGTGCGCGCGCCGTTCGCGACATTTACGGTGCCGAGGCGATCCCGGCGTTGGAAAAGGAAATGAAGCGCCGCGCGGCCGAGAAGCCGGCCAGCGCCCGCCTGGCTCAGCTTCGCGAGTTACTGCCGCACTGAACGAGTGTCTGGCGCCCCGCGCGGCCAATCTGCCGAGGTTGGGTTCGCCCCCGGCGATGCGCAAGGGTTGCGAGCTTCTCCCGATCGACACACCTTCACTTTCACGTTTCGTTAGGGAGGTGCTGGAGTGAGGGTCGTCATCCTGGATCATAAGCTGTTCACGATGGGTCTCCGACTGACGCTGGAGACGTTTGGCGATTGTGAAGTGGTCGGCGAAGCGAACACGGCACGTGCGGCGTTCAACGTCGTGCGCACGCTCGCCCCCGAGGTCGTCGTCGTCGATACGGTGCTGCGCGGCCTGCGCACAGGAAACGCGATTCGAAAGATCCGCGCCTGCGCGCCCGGCGTCCGCGTTCTGGTCCTCACCGAGCACGGCAGCATCCGCGACGTGGCGATGGCGATGGCCGCGGGCGCGACCGGATTCGCCCTGAAGGGCGACAGCATCGACGAGATCCTGCGCGCGGTTCAGCGCGTGCACCTCGGTCGCCTCTATCTTTCGCCGTCGCTCGACGCGGGGCGCGAGACGGGCCCGGCGCTCAGGCGGCCGGCGCCGTTCCAAGAGATGTCCGTCTGACGGCGGCGGGCCAGCATCAGCGTCCGATCTTCAGCACGCGCGAGCCGCCCGTCCACCGGACTTCGAGATCGACGGGCGCGCTCGCGGTCGCTTCGATGCGCGGCGGGTCGACGGGCGCGCGCCGGGCGGCGCACGCGAGATCGATCGACACGTCGGCGCCAAGCGGGTAGCGGCGGACGCCGTGCGCTTCGGTCAGGCGCACGTCCCAGAGCAGACGCCGCGCCGGCGCGTCGGGGCGCAGGCCGAACACGTACTCGAGCATCACGGCGATCGGCGGCAAGCCGGTCCAGCCGACAAAGTCGGGCTTCGACGGCGTTCCGGGCAGGGCTGACTCGGGCGCGTAGTTTTCGTGGACCGTTCCCGTCCTCGCGAAGACGGTGACGACGTTGTCCAGATGGTTGCGCGCGATCTCGTGCGCCAGCGCGTCGCGCCCGACCTCGGTCAGGCCGCGCAGCACCATGTACGTCGTGGGCGCCCAGACGGCGCCCTTCCAGTAGCCGCCGCGCGGGTCGTAGCTCGGGTTGTCCGCCGACAGCGACGGGACGCGGTGCGGGCGCTTGAAGGCGCGCGGGTCGTCCAGGTGCGCGACGAACGGCGCCACGCGCGCGGGCGGCACGACGCCCGCCAGCAGCGCCCAGTAGCCGCCGACGCTCTTCACGTGGTTCAGCGCGCCGGTGTCGAGGCGATCGCAATAGAAGCGATCGGCGTCGCTCCAGAGGCGATCGTTGACGAAGCGGCCGAGGCGCACGGTCTCCTCGCGCATGTCGGCGACGTCCGCGTCCGCGCCCAGCGCGCGTCCCATCGCGGCCAGCAAGCGCGCCGACAGGATCTGCTGCAGCGTCGTGTCCGCCCAGGTCATGCGGCCGTGGTAGTGCTCGGGATCGGCGTAGGACGTGCCCGCAGTGTGGGAAGCCAGGCGCGGCTGGTTGTCCATGCCGCAGCCCCAGCCTGTCGACCAGTAGCTGCCGTCGGGCCAGGTGCGGTACGCGCGCAGCCACTGGTGGTACGCGCGCACGACCGGGAACGCGCGCGCCAGCCGATCGCGATCGCCGAAGTTGCGGTAGTGCTCCCATTCGGCCCACGCCATGATGTTCGGTCCCGTCGACGACGGGTCGAAGCGCGGGAAGCGATCGTCGCCCAGCGCGCGCCCGATCTCGCGACAGATGAAGCCGTCCGGGTGCTGCTTGGCGTAGAAATTGTCGAGCGTGCGCACGAACGGAAACGCGCGGGCGCCGTAGCGCCCGAACAGCGTCATGAAGCACGAGTCCCACATGAAGA
>DATMZL010000948.1:0-2173 GCA_035607075.1 Polyangia bacterium | reverse complement strand
GGCGCTGCGCGACAGGGTGGCGGTCTACGACATCGCCGGGCCGCTGTTCTTCGGCGCCGCCCAGAAGGCGATGGGGAGCCTGGGCGTCATCGCCGGGCGCATCAAGGTGCTGATCATCCGCCTCGACCACGTGCCGGTCATGGACGCGACCGGGCTGGTCGCGCTGGAGAGCGCGATCGCGACGCTGAGCAAGCACGACTGCACCACCATTCTGATCGGGCTTCAGCGGCAACCGCTGGTGCTGATCAAGCGCGCTCGCTTCGAGACACGATCGTGGAAGCTCGTCATCCGGCCGGACCTGCCGGCGGCCCTCGCCACCGCGCGGGAGCTGGTGGGATGACACCCGCGCGACGATTCATTTCGCGTCGCTGGCTGCTGCTCGCCGCCGCGGCGGGAACCGCGCTGGGTGTCTCGGCCTTCACGTTCTCGTACGCGGAAGGGCTCAGTTACTTTTCCACCGATCCGAAGGCCTGCGCGAACTGCCACATCATGAACGACCAGTACGCGTCGTGGAACAACGGACCCCACCACGGCGACGCGCGCTGCGTGGACTGCCATCTTCCCCACGACACGGTCGCGAAGTATCTCGCCAAGGCGTTGAACGGCTACCACCACTCGAAGGGGTTCACGCTGCAGGACTTCCACGAACCGATCCTGATCAAGCCGCGCAACGCGGAGATCCTGCAGGAG
Source organism: Polyangia bacterium (assembly GCA_035607075.1). GTDB lineage: Bacteria > Myxococcota_A > Polyangia > Fen-1088 > Fen-1088 > JADGRB01. Next base: position 1,483 of record DATMZL010000948.1, on the reverse strand, counting down.
GGCTGCCTGCGCTGTCACGGCGATTTCGTTCACGACGCGGTGGTGTCGGGCGCGCGCACCGCCGAGGATGGGCGCTGCGTTCATTGCCACCGCGGCGTCGGTCACGGCGCGCGCGGTTAGACGCCTAGGCGGTAGACGGGAGACGACTTCGATGAGCCAAACGCAAACGTCCCGGGATCCCGCACGGCGGCGGCGCCTGGCCGTCACGTTCGCCGTGCTGGCGGGGTTCGCCGCGGTCGCGTTCGTGGTGGCGGCGTTGCTGACGAACATCTTCCAGCGCAAGCAAGAGGCGAAGAATCCTTTCCTGCGCGTCGTCGACGTCACCGACGAGACCACCGACCCCACGTTCTGGGGAATGAACTGGGCCCGCCAGTACGACGGTTATCGCCGCACCGCCGATGTCAGCCGGACGCAGTATGGCGGCTCCGAGGCGCTGCCCGAGGAGAAGATCGACCGCGATCCCTGGCTGAAGCGGCTCTTCGCCGGGTACGCGTTCGCGATCGACTATCGCGATCGACGCGGGCACGCCCACATGCTGGAGGATCAGGAGCACACCAAGCGGGTGACGACGCGCCCGCAGCCGGGGAATTGCCTCCACTGCCACGCGTCGGTGATTCCGACATATCGCCGTCTGGGTGGCGGCGACATGTTCAAGGGGTTTGCGCAGATGGGCACCATGACCTACACGGACGCGCACGCGGAGGTCGTGAAGACCGGATCCGTGAATCCCGTGGCGGGCGGGGGCGAACAGAAATTCGTACACGTCGAGGGCGCGCACCCCGTCGGCTGCGTGGACTGCCACGACGCGAAGCTGATGCAGCTGCGTGTGACGCGGCCGGGCTTCCTGCTGGGCATTCGCGCCTTGGCCGAGAGCGCCGAACCGACGCCACACATCCAGAGCATCGAGCGATGGCGCAGATCGGATCGCGCGCGGCCCTACGATCCCAACGTCGATGCGTCCCGGCAGGAGCTGCGCTCGTTCGTCTGCGGGCAGTGTCACGTCGAGTACTACTGCGGGCCCAAGACGCCGCTGTTCTATCCGTGGAACAAGGGCCTGAAGGTCGAGCAGATCGAGGCGACCTACGACGCGTACAAGTTCCCCGACGGGCATCGCTTTTACGACTGGCAGCACGCGGAGACGGGCGCCGAGGTGCTGAAGGCGCAGCACCCCGAGTTCGAGCTGTGGAGCCAGGGCATCCACGCGCGATCGGGCGTCGCGTGCGCTGATTGCCACATGCCTTACCAGCGTGAAGGCGCGATGAAGGTCTCGGACCACTGGGTGCGCAGTCCGCTGCTGGCGGTGAACCGCGCCTGCCAGGTGTGCCATCCCTACGCGGAGGCGGAGATCCAGGCGCGCGTCGCCGCCATCCAGGAGCGCACGCACGCGCTGCTGGAGCGCGCAGCGTCGGCGACGGTGGACATGCTGGACGCGATCGTCGCCGCGAAGCAGGCGGGCGCGGCGGCGGATCGCCTGGCGCCGGCG
>DATMZL010001332.1:0-3563 GCA_035607075.1 Polyangia bacterium | reverse complement strand
CCGCCTGCACGCTGACCGCCCACTCGCGCCACGCCTTCCACGTTTCGTCCTCGCGCGACGGGAAGAAGACGCCGCCGGTGTGGCTCACGCCGCCGGCCGCCGGCGACAGCGGGCGCAGCAGCACCTCGCTCTGCTCGACGGCGATGCCGGCCGGAGCGACGAAGCTGGCGGCCTGGCCAAAGTTGAACGCCCGCTGCGCGTCGTCGTCGCCGCAGGTCAGGTAGAAGTCGGCCTGCGGCGAGCTGTGACACGTGCCGTACGCGCACGACCCCTTCAGGAGAGGCATCACGTCCTTGACGAACGTGTCGTAGCTCGGCAGCGACGTGTCGACGGGAATGCGGCGGTTGGCCGGAGGCAGGGCGTCGTTGCATTTGCCGACGCCCGTCTTTCCCACCTCGGCGGGCGCGATGCCGTCGCGGTTGGCGCCGTTGTCCAGCCAGCGCTTCAGCTCGTAGAACGCGTCGGAGTTCGCGGCGATCGGCTTGCCGCCCGCGTGGCGAATCTCGCTCTTGTACTGCTGCGGACAGGTCGTGCAGCTGGGATCGCCCAGGTAGTTCACCGTCACCGAATCTTCGGGCACCGCCTTCAGCAGCAGGAGGGGATGGGGATAGCTGCCGTACGTTCGCAGCACGTCACGGCGCTTCTGGATGCCGTTGAACGACGTCAGGTCCAGGTTGCCCAGCGCGGTGCCGAACGCGGGATCGTTGGGATCGGAAACGACGGCGTGACACGGCGACGTGTTGCCGACGCAGAACGACTTCAGGATCGGCTGGATGTGCTGGTCGTAGAAGTGGGCTTCGGGCGGCTGCTTCGTCAGACAGCCGCTTGCGCCTGTCCCTACCAGCGCGGCGCACGTGGCCAGCCACAGCGCTCTCTTCCGGCTTCCGACGGCGCGACCTCTGATGAAGGTACGCATGCGGGGCCTCCGATAATAACAGTTCTGATGCGTTCCGGCGAAGTCCGATCGTCAGGCCAAAAACGAAAAGCGCGCGGAATCAATCCGCGCGCTTTCCGTGCTTCTCACAGATAGCTGCACACCCGCGCTTCGCGCGGGAGCAGCTAGTAGGAAAGGCGGGTCAACGCGGCCGTGGCCAGCGAGCGGACGAACGGGCTCGCGTCGTTGGCGGCGGCGTTCTGCAGCGCCGGTCCGGCCACCGTCGAGCTTGCGTGGATCTCGCCCAGCGCCCACGCCGCCCGCTTGCGGACGATCGGCGAGGCGTCGTTCTGCAACGCGGTCACCAGCGCGCTCGCCGAGCTGCCGTCGTGGAACATCCCCAGCGTCGTCGCCGCCTCGGCGCGGACGGCCTCGTCCCCGTTGCCCAGCAAGGGCGACACGGCGCTGCCGTCACGCAGCCCCGCGATCGATTGCAGGGCCTTCATCGCCGCCACCTGGACCACGCCGTCGGTCTGCGCCAGCGCCGTCGTCAGCGGAGACACCACCGCCGGCCGTGAAATCCGGCCCAGCGCCGCCGCCATGTGCGCGCGCGCCTCGCTGGAGAAGGCCGGGTTGGACAGCGCCGCCGCCAGCGCCGGAATCGACGATGGCGTGTGGATCTCGCCCAGCACGTCCGCCGCGTTGCGCGCGGCGACCGAGTCAGGCTGCCCCAACCGATTGAGCATCGTGACCCTGACGTTCCGCACGACACCACGCCGCGCGATCCACCAGGCCGCGACTTCGCGGATGCCCTGGTTGTTGTTGTCCAGCAACGGCATCACCATGTCGACGCAGGAGACGCAGACCAGATGCTCTGCGCGCTCCAGCTCCGCCTTGATGGCGTCGGGCGATCCCGATGCGATTGCCAGCTGGACTGATTGCGGGCTTGCCCCCCGACCAGCGACCGCGCTACCGGCCGCCGCGAGCGAGATGCCCAGGAACGTGACGACTGCGAGCTTCATTGTCTTGTTCGTGTGCATGTCATGTCTCCGTTACGGCAGGTTCTCGCGGAAGAAGAACTGACCACCCATGTCGATGTTCAGGATGAGGAGGTAGTGCTCGTCGGCCGTGAGCTCGGGATAGCCCCTGGCGGCCGCGTGGCTGATCGCTCCGGTCGTCGTGTCGGCAACCGAGAAGGCGCGCACGCTGGTGTCGACCGACGGGAAGCGCTGCACGGGGTTCATCATCTTGACGACGAGGCTGTTCATCGCCGAGCCCGCCGCCACGTACTCCTTCGGCGGCGCCGGCGTGTAGGTCACGTCCGTGTCGCTGAGGATCTCGCCCAGGCCCATCAGCGAGAGGTACGACGCGGTGAAGTCACCGGTCGCGCGCTCGCCGATCATCACGTCCACCTTCTGGCCACGGAGGTCGAAGGTGAACGTCTGCGACATACCCGTCGCGTTGTCGGTGATCGTGTAGGTCGGGTTCACGGTCTTGCCGTCGCTGCTCGTCGCGTTCGCGTCGCCGTTGTGGCAGCTGGCGCATTTCGCGGTGAGGATCGGCTGGATGGCGAGGTCCCACGGAACGCCCTTGACGCCGTTGTCGCTGGCGAGCTTCGCGTTCGCCTTCGTGAAGGCGCCGGTCGACAGCACGTACGCCGCGGTGTCCACGCGCTGCGTGCGCGGCACGACGAAGTTGACCGCGCCGGTCAGCACGTTGGTCGGGACGCCCGGCGGCAGCGTGGCGGCGCGCGTCCGGTTCTCGTGGCAGCCGCCGCAGAAGCGCTGCTCGCCCGCGCGGCCGCTGATCCAGACCGACTCGTTCGCCAGGCTCATGGCGAACTTGTCGATCAGCTGGATGTGGAACAGGACGTTGCCCGGAACCACCGCGGCGAACGAGTTGTCGGCCTGCACCGGCATCTCGCCGTACTTCGACTGCCCGTCGAACTCGGTAGTGCCGAACATGTCGACGCCGCCTTCCTCACCCGAGAAGCCCTCGAGCAAGCGAATCTTGGCGACCGCGCCCGGCGTCAGGTTCGCCTTGATGTCGCCCAGCGACGAGTCGTAGACGTTCAGCGCGCCGATGGTCGTATCGGCCGGATTGGCCGTCGCCACCGGGGTCACCGGCGTCTTCGACGGCTCGGTGCGGGCGATCAGCGGCCGCGCGAGCACGTCCCACTTCGAGTGGTCGTCGAAGATCGGGAAGCGGGTTCGCGTGGCGCTGTCGAACACGTAGATGCCGAACTGCGCGTTCGTGCCCGCGAGGCCCAGCGTCTCGGACTCGACCGGGCCGTCCGACCAGGACACCAGGAAGCGCCCCGGCGCTGTGGCCAGCGGCTCCGCGTCGTAGTAGCGGCCGACACCCGCCTGGCTCGGCGACCGGTCGCCCGGGATCAGCGGCGTCAGGTCAGTCGCCGTCGAGCAGAGCTCGCTGCCGTTCAGGTTGATGAGGAACAGCTTGCCCGACTGCAGCGTGCGGTCGCGCGAGGTCGCGATCGCGACCATCTGGTAGTTCGCGATCTGGGTCCCGCTGCCCTCGGGATCCTGAATCATCACCTTTCCGATCGGCCGTGCCTTCAGGTAACTGTTGGTGGTGGGAACCGAAGGAGCGTTGGTTCGCGTCGCACAGGTACCGTCGGTCTCGCCGCCGAACGCCTCACGCATACCGGTCAGGTCGGTGTTCATCATGC
>DATMZL010001298.1:0-4228 GCA_035607075.1 Polyangia bacterium | reverse complement strand
TCGCAGGAGCCTAACGACTGCGGGAAACCGCGTACCCGCGTCCGGCCCGATCCGGCATGCTGGCGCTGTGAACCGCAACCGGCTCTACCTCCTCGGCGGCGCGGTGTTGCTCGCGATCGTCGTCCTGGGCGGTCCCGCGCTGGCCGGCGCGCCGGCAGCGGCGGCGCCGACACCGGCCCCATCGGCCGCGCCCGCCGCGCAGCCGTCGGGATGGCCCACCCGCGAGATGCCGCTGCCGATCGCGGTCCGCAGCCCGCAGGATCTGACGTTCAAGATTGAGGTCGAACGCCAGTACCTCATCTTCAACTTGATGGCGGGGGGCCGCGTCGCGTTCGAGGCGGGCGACTTCGCGCGCGCCGCGCACGAGTGGGAGGCGTTGCTGAAGCTCCCGAACCTGCCCCCCGAGATCGGGCGCGCGGTCTCTCCGTTGCTGGCGGAGGCGCAGCGGCAACGGGGATCCGGCGCGGCGATCGCCGACGGCCCACCCGCCGGCGCGTTGCCCGATTCGGCCGCGATGCTCTCGCCCGCGCTGCCGCATCCGGAGCCGCACGGAGTGACGGTGTCGGGCACTGTGAGCGGCGGCGGCGCTGTCGGCCCGGGCGGCGCCGTCGTGTGGCTGAAGCGCCTCGACGGCCCCACGCCCGCCCCGCGTCCGTCGCGCAGGGGGCGCCTGTTGAACCAGAAGGGGAAGACGTTCGTTCCCCACGTGCTGGCGATCCCGGTGGGAGAGACAGTGGTCTTTCGCAACGACGATCCCTACTTTCACAACGTGTTCTCGCTGAGCCCGGGGCAAACCTTCGACGCCGGCCTGTACGACAACGGACGATCGTACACGCGCACGTTCACGCAGCCGGGCGTTGTCGAGTTGCTGTGCAACATCCACGCGTCGATGTCGGCCTACCTCTACGTCGTCGACTCGGCGTACTTCGCGCAGCCGCGCCCGTCGGGCGCCTTCGTGATCCACAACGTGATGCCGGGCCGCTACGAGCTGAACGTCTGGCACGAATCGTCGGCGTCGATCACGAAGCAGATGGTGAAGGTGGGGCCGTCGGGCGCGACTGCTGTGGCGGTGCGAATTCCCGCCGATCGCTCGCCGACGGTGGCCGTTCCGGATAAGTACGGCAAGCCGCGCCAAGCGCAGCTTGGTTACTGAGCCATGCGGTTGAGAGCGTTATCCGGGCTCGCGCTCGCGGTCGTCGTCGCCGTCATTCCGTACGCGAGCGAGCGCGTCGTCGTCCAGACGCGCCAGCGCCGCGTCGCCGACGAGGCGGCGCGAAAGGCGCGCGAGGCCGCCGAGCTGGCGCGCCAGGCGCTGCGCTTGCAGACGGACGCGGTGGCCTTGATGACCGAGAACGCGGCGGCTAACCCGCGCTTCCTGGCGGCGCTGCGCGGGCGGGTCAACCGCGACACGTTCGCCGATCTGCTGGCGACCGAAAGCTGGTGGGAGCCTTACCAGGCGCTGCTCGCCGCGATCTCGTACGACGGTGCGACGCTCGCGTTCACGCAGACCGAAGGCGAGGAGGGTGTGTCCGTCAAGGAGATCGTCCGGCGGGTGGGCGGGACCGGCCGTCCGGCCAGCGTCGTGATGGCCGGACGGAGCGGCGCGTTCCTCGTTGCGGGGCGACCCGTTCCGCTCGGGCGCGATCGTGCCGCGGTGCTGGTGCTCGCGCGGCGGATGGACGAGGAGCTGCTGGACCAGGTCGCGGCGAGCGCGGGCCGGGCGGCGGTGCTGGTCAGCGACGGCGTGCGCGCGCTGGGGCAGGGCGGCGATGACGCCGCATGGCTCGCGCCGCTGGCCGGCCGTGAGCCGAGCGGTCACGTCGCGCTGGGCGGCGTGTCCGCCGACGCGGCGGCCGTGGAGATTGCGCCGGGGTTGTGGCTCTGGGCGCTCGGGCGCGCGACCGAATTCGAGCGCACCGCAGCGGTCGCCGATCACGCGCGACAGAAAATTCTTTGGGCGGTCGCCATCCCGATCGCGCTCGCGATCGCCGCCGTATCGCTGCGGCCGCGGCGGCGACGGACGGCGGCGGATATGCCCGCGCCCGTCACTGTCGAAGCGGGCGCGACCCAGGGCGGGATCTCCGCGTCCCCGCCGGCCGCCGTATCGGTATCGACGTCGTCGCCGGCGCTCGCGCGCCCCGGTCCCGGTACCACGCTGGGTCGGTACCTGCTTGTCGATCAGATCGGGGTGGGCGGAATGGCGGAGGTCTTCACCGCCGTCTCGTTCGGCGTCGGGAAGTTCCGGCGTCCGTTCGTCATCAAGCGCCTGCGCGCCGAGCTGGATGGCAACGCGACGGCCGTCGGCCTGTTCATCGACGAGGCCAACCTCGCGTCGACGCTGGTGCACCCGAACGTCGTTCCGGTGTTCGACTTCGGTGAGGCGGCGGGCTCGTACTTCCTGGCCGAGGAATACATCGTGGGGCGCGACCTCGGACGCCTCACCAGCCGGCTGCACGAGCAAGGCGATCCGTTGCTGTCGCCAGGGGCGATCCTTTACGTCGCGCACGAGATCCTGAACGGGTTGGCCTACGCGCACGACAAGCGTGACGACGCGGGCCGGCCCCTGGGACTCGTTCACCGCGACATCACGCCCGCGAACGTGATCATCTCCGAACGCGGCGAGGTGAAGATCCTGGACTTCGGCATCATGAAGGCGAAGCAGCGCGTGTCGCAGACCGATAGCGGCACCGTCCGCGGAAACGTCTGCTTCATGTCGCCCGAGCAGGCGCGTGGGCGCGCCGTCGATCACCGGTCCGACCTGTTCTCGACGGGGCTGGTGATCCTCTACGCGGCGACCGGCGAGCAGACCTACCCCGGCGAGACGTTCTTCGATCTGCTTACCGCCGCCGCTGCGGGGCCGAGCGACGAGCAGAAGGCGCGCATCGCCGCGCTCCCCGCGCCGCTACCGGCGATCCTCGCGCGCGCGCTGGAGGTGGATCCCGACAAGCGGTTCCAGTCGAGCGCCGAATTCAGCGCCGCGATCGCGCCCCACCTGGCGCGCGGCGGGTCGAGCGAGCTCGCCGTCCGGTTGAAGGCGCTGTTCGGCGAAGAGCTGCGCGCCGAGCAAGAACGCCTCGCGACCGCCTTCCCCCACGTCCCCCGCCCGGAACCCCTCACCGGCACCGGCGCGTGAGGCTCTCCAACTCGCGGGAGGGGCTGCGATCCATTGAAGCTGTTTGCCCTCGCCCCGCGAAGCGGGGAGAGGGTTAGGGTGAGGGGCCCGTCTTCACCGCGGCCCTCACCCGTCGAGCCTTCGGCTCGCCGGCCTCTCCCCCTTCGGGGGCGAGGCGCGGAACTTCTTCGGCGTGCTCTGCGATTTCATGCCGCCGCGCCCGCGCGCGCGCGGCGCAGAACCGTCGCGGCCAGCACCGCGAGCGCGAGCGTTCCGAGCGCGCTGATCCCGGCGCAGATCTGCAGGCCGGCGAGGAACGCCGTCTGCGCGGTGTGCGTCAGCTCGGCGCCCACCGGCGCAGGCAGGCCCGCCGCCGCGACGACCGCGCCGCCGAGCGTCGCGCTGGCTGCCTCCACCGCCTGGGCGGGAACACCCGCCGGCAGCCCGTCCGCGATCAGGCGGCGATACGCCGCGACGCCGATGCTGCCGAAGATCGCGATGCCGATCGCGCCGCCAAACTCGGCGCTGGTCTCGGAGATGGCGGACGCTGCGCCCGCCTTCTCGGGCGGCGCCGACCCGACGATCAGATCGGTCGTCAGCGTGAAGACCGGCGCGAGCCCGAGCGCGAACATCGTCGAGCCACCGGCGAACATCGCGAACCCGGTCGACGCATCGATGCGCGTGAACAGCGCGAACCCGATCGTGGCAAGGACGAGCCCTCCCGCCATCACGAACGCCGGACGGATCCGCCGCACCAGCGGCGGTGTCACGAGCGAGCCGACGATGAAGGCGAACGCCCAAGGCAGCGTCCACAGGCCGCCGCGGAACGGCGACAGGCCGAGGACCAGCTGCAGGTACTGCGGCAGGAAGAGGAAGCCGCCGAAAGAGAACAAGATCGACAGCCCGTATGTGGCGAGGGATGCCGTGAACGCCGGCATCCGGAACAGGCGGAGGTCCACCAGCGGATCCGGCAGCCGGAGCTGGCGGCGAACGAAAGCGACGCCGATGGCCGCGCCCGCGACGATGAACAGCACGGGCCCGATCGCGATCCCGTCCTGGGCGATGCGCTTCAGCCCGTAGATCATGGAGAGTACGGCTGCCAGCGACAGCAGCGCG
>DATMZL010000564.1:0-2665 GCA_035607075.1 Polyangia bacterium | reverse complement strand
GCTCTGGGAGTTTGGCACGATCGGTAGCGTCTCCGCGATGCGACCGGCCGTCAAGGCCCGCGGGACCTTCGTAGATGGACGACACTCCAAAGCGCAAACCGGGCAGCCTGCTCAAGCGCGCCCTGTTCAACCAGTACAACTACATCCTGCTCGGCTCGACCGCGCTGTTCACCGCGACGACGGGCTCGTGGCTGCCCGCGGTCCTCGGCGCGGGCGCGGAGATCTTGTGGCTGGTGCTGGGCGCTGACACGCGCGCCTTCCGCAACTGGGTCGCCAAGCAAGAATCAGCCGAAGCTCAGCAGCGGCTGCGCGAGGAGATCTCGAACCTCTTGCGCGGCCTGGACGACCACTACCGCCAGCGCTTCGAGGTCCTGATGAACCTCAACGCGGAGATCCAGGGCCTCGCCCGCGAGAACAAGGGGTTCGAGACGGCGCTGATCGCGGACGAGATGGCCAAGCTGGAGCAGCTGTTGTATTCCTTCCTGAGGATGGCCACCGGTCATCAGCGGCTCGCGCACTACATGCGCGAGAATTCCGTCGCGGATGTGGAGGCGGAGATCGCGGAGACCAGCCGCGCGATCAAGCGGGAGACTGACCCCCGCGTCCAGAACAGCTTGAAGCAGTCGCTGTCGCTGGCGCAGAAACGGCTGCAGAAGCAGGAGCAGATCGAAGGGGCCTGCAAGGCGCTCGCGGTCCAGATGACCACGGTGGAAAAGTCGTTCGACTACCTCAAGTCGCACATCCTCGGCATCGGCACGCACGCGGAGCTCTCCGCCGCGCTCGACGACCTGGTCAACGGCGTCGCGTCGGCGTCGGAGCTGGACGGGCTGTCGACCGACGATCTGACCGTCGACCCGCCGGCGGTGCTCGCCGCGCGCGCCGCGGCCGCCGCCCCACGGGTGAAGAACTGATGCTCGCGGCGATCGCACAGATGATCCTCCCCGCCATCGTCGTGTTCACGACGCTGTTCGGGGTCATGGCCCGTCGCGACCCGAAGCCCGGCGGCGTCGCGCTGTTCCTCCGCGTCGGCCTTATGGGGCTGGCGCTGGCGGCGCTGATCTACTATCCGGTCGTGAAGACGGCCCTGGTCACCACGGGGGCTGGGGCCGTGGCGATCAACGTCTCCCGCGGCCTCGGAATGGGCGGCGGGCTGCTGGTCGTGATGGCGCTGATCGGCGTGATGCTGAAGAAGCAGCAGTAGCCGCGTCGCCCGAAAGCGGCTTGCCCTCACCCCGACCCTCTCCCGCAAGCGGGAGAGGGAGGAAGAGCTAGCCGCGCCGGGCGCCCTGTGGCGGCGGGTCGTCGGCCATCTGCCCGAAGAACATGCGCGCGCCCTGGAGGCGTGACTCCTCGACGGCGCACTGCGAGCGCGCCGACTCGAGGTCGCCCTGCAGCGCCTGGATCGCGGAGCGCTGCTCGTCGACCTGCCGCTGCAGATCGGCGATGACCGCCTGGCGCTCGCCCATCGCCTTCTCGGTGTCCGCGCGCTTCGCGTCGGTGACCGCGCGGACCACTGTGATCTTGCGGCCGGCGTCGGTGACGACGTCCTTGGGCGCCTTGCCGATCGCGCCCAGGAACGCCTTCGCCGCCGCGACCTTCGCGGCCGCGGGAAGTGATTCGTCGAGGCCGGTCAGGAAGCGTTCCAGCGCTTCGACCTCGTCCGTGTTCGGGATGCCGGCCTGATCGTACAGCGCCTGGAAGTCGATCTGCCCCGAGATCATTTGCGGCGACGCGCCCTCCGGCAGCGGCGCCGGATCGCCGGGCGGCAGCTGATACTTCTCGAGATCTTTCAGGACATCGTCAGCGCTCTTCGCAGGATCGTCGCTGACAACGAACATCGACTTGAGCTTGCTCCACGCCATGGTTTCGCCTCGCTGCGATTATAGGCTAAGGTACCGGGATGTCCGAAGGTGGCGGGTTCTTTCGCAGGCTGTCGAACCTTTTCCGCGGATTCATGAACCTGTGGATCTCCGACGTCGAGAAGGAGCATCCGGAGATAGCGTACGAAAACGCCATCAACAGCCTGATCGAGAAGTTCAGCAAGCTGAAACGCGCCACCGCCGCCATCATTCGCCGGCGTGACGAGATCGCCGAGCGCCTCACGACGCAGTCGGCGGAGATGACCCAGGTGAGCCAGGATCTCGACACGGCGGTTCAGACCGCCAAGGACGATCTGGCGTTGATCCTGATCCAGAAGAAGAACCTCCTCGAAAAAGAGGTCGCCGATCTGAAGTCAGATCTGGAGAGCGCCGCGAAGGACGCCGACAGCGCGAAGGCGGCCCTGCTGCAGGTGCAGTCGGAGATCAAGAAGCTCAAGGCCGAGAAGGACAGCATGCTCGCCAAGATGGAGAGCGCGAAGGCGCGCGTGCGCATCCAGGAGTCGCTGGACGGCCTTTCGGTCGACGCCGAGGTGAAGGCGCTGGACAACGTCCGCACGCACATCAAGAACACGATCGCGCAGGCCAATCTGGGACAGGAGCTGGCCGAATCGTCGCTGGATTCCCGCCTGGCGGCGCTGCGCGCGCAGTCGGGTGAAGGAACGGCGCGCAACCAGCTGGACGAGCTGAAGAAGAAAGCCGCCGCGGCGAAGGCCGCACAGAAGACGATGTAGGCGGGGCACGCGTTGTCCGGCGTCCCGAACCCGAACCCTTCTGAGACCGCTTCG
>DATMZL010001104.1:0-9904 GCA_035607075.1 Polyangia bacterium | reverse complement strand
CCGCCTGCGCGACGTGGAGATCGGCTCGGAACGAAGCTTCCTGTTCCAGGTCGCGGTCAACCTGGCCTCGCACGCGCGCCGCAAGCTGGCGCGACGCCGCGAGGTGCTCGACGAAGAACCGCCCGACCGCGTCGAGACGCTGGCGACGCCCGAGCACCTGACCGATCGCAAGGAGATGCGGAAGCTTCTCGACGAGGTCGTGGGGGGCATGGACAAGACGCTGCGCGACGTGTTCATGCTGCACGAGTTCGACGAGCTGAACCTGACGGAGATCGCCAAGCTGATCGGCATCCCGCGCGGTACGGTGGCGTCGCGGTTGCGGCGGGCGCGCGCCGAGTTTCGCAAACACGTCGCCGCGATCGAGCTCGCCTGGGATCTCGGGGCCGACGACGTAGCGCCCGGCGCGAAGCCGGGGCTGCTGCGGCGCGAAGAGAAGAGCCCGCTCGGGCGGGCGTTGCTTCGCAGCGGAACGTCGGTCGTCACGCGGAGCGCGACGCACGCCCGGACCCTCGCGGCGCTCGGCCTCGTGGCGGGTTGATTCGCGCTGCGCCGTTCAGCGCTTCATCGCGTCGAAGCCGCGCAGCCCGCGCCACGCCTCGGCGGCGCGGGCCGCCATCGCTCGCCAGCCGTTCGCCCACCAGAAGTTGACCGACAGCGCACGCTCTAGCGAGCGCACGTGGTGCCACCAGCGCGACGGCAGGAACAGGACATCGCCGGGCTCCAGGGTCACCTCGTGGCGGGGCTCGGCGTGCCCGAGGGGAAACTGTTCCGCGTCGGCCTGTTCGGGGTCGAAGCGGCTGAAGTTCGGGAGTCCCGAGAACGGAGGATGCGGTGACAGCCGCCCAGTCGCCTCGGGCGGATACAGCCAGAAGCGTTTCCGCCCTGCCAGGTGGACGATCAGGTTGTCGGGAATGTCCCAGTGCAGCGGCGACACGGTTCCCGCCGCGCTCATCCAAAGGCGCGATCGCCGCCAGCGCGCGTCGCTGCAGTAGGGCGGGACGTCGAGCTCGGCGAGCAGCTCCGGAAGAAAGCGATCGAGCGGCGTCATCAGGTAAAGCCCGGGGTGCTTCTCGTCCGACAGGCGCGCGACGTAGTCTGCGAGCGGCATGGTCGTGTAGTGAACGCCGGCGCGCGTGTCCCTGTTCAGCACGCCGTCGTCGGCTGCCGCGACCGCGACCTGGCGCGGACCGTATCGCTGCGCGAGCGCGTCGAAGGTGAAGGCGCTTCGCATGCGCCAGCCATCGGTCAGACCGCGAATCACGACCGGGCGGCGCGGGCGCAGGAACCGCGCGAGAAATTCATCCGGCGTCGGGGGCGCCACGCGTTCGACCGCCAAGACCGTGGGCATCGCCGAGGCGCGATTCTACAGACTGAACGACGTCACGCTACAGGCGTCCGCAACGAGAAACTCGCGCGGCCCGGTCGCGGTGATCTCGCGCAGCGCCGGCCCGGCCCGCAGGACCTGGAGGACGCGGTGCGACGCCGCGTCGACGATGAACACGCTGTGATCGTCGCTGGACGTGACCGCGATGCGGGAACAATCACCCGACCAGGCGACGCGCCGGGGCGCGAACAGCGTCGCGCCCCAGGCGAATTGATAGTGGTTGCGCGCGTCCAGCGTGAAGACGCGCAACCGGCCGGCCTCGTCCGCGACGGCGGCCGCGCCATCCGACCCGCAAAGGGCGAGGCCCACGCTCAGCAGCGCGGACGGCACCCGTTCGACCACGCGCCGGTCGTCGGACGACAGCACGATCAGCTCCGAGCTGCTGCCCACGACGAGGGCGTCGTCGAAGCGGCGGACCGGAAGCAAGGCGACGCGGCCGAGGTCGATGCGGCGGCTGCTGCCGTCCGACGGGTCCACCTCCCAGACCGCACCTTCGCTCGCTTCACCGACGTAAAGTCGACGGCGCACGGGATCACACGCCGTATCGCCCACGTCCATGTCCACGGTGGGGACGTCGAAGCGCGTGACAGTCTCCTCGTCGCCGGCGCGTCGCGCGCCCACGACGCCGCCCGCCATCCCGATCCACAGAGCGCCGTCGAGCGCGCAGCCACGCCAGAGGCAGCCCTGCACGGCGGAGGGCCGGTCGAACACAAGCTGGCCTTCGCGGCGACGCAGCCACCACGACCCGGGCCGCCGATCGGATCCGTTCAGCGCGCGGCCATCGTCAGGACCCTGGCCCGTGAGGAGGACCAGATCCTCGCCGAGCACGCTGATGCCGTACGCGGGCTTCACCAGATCGGCGGAGAAGTTGGCGGGGCGCCGGCCGGCGCGTCGGCTGCAGTCGGTCGACATTTCTTGCCGCCATTGCGCGTCCGCGCTGCGGCGGGCGGCGAGCACATGCCCCGGAACCGGGGACAGCAGCACCAGAAACGGAAGCGCTGCGGTCCAGTCGGTCCACGGCACGCGCCGGAGCACGAGCGCCGCGGCGCCCGCGGACAGCGCGATGAGCAGCACCCATCCCGCGGCGGTCGCGCATGACGCGAGCGACGGCGGCGAGGAGGCGACGACGAGCAGCGCGACGGTCGGTATCAACCACACGCGACGCCGCGGCGGCACGGCGCGGATCAAGAGCACGGCGGGCAGCGCCGCGAGCGCGACCCGCGCGAACATCAGCCCGAACGAGCGCGCGGTTCCGTATCCGTCGACGCGCAGGAGCGGTCCCAGCGCCGCGAGCTGGCGCACGGCGACGACCGCCCAGACCTTGAAGGCTATGCCGGCCTTCGCGACCAGCGCGACCGTCACGAGCGCACCGGCGACCCATTCGATGCCTTCCCATATTTTCCGCGGAGGTCGCGCGATCATCGACGCGGCGAGGAGGATAACGCGGGGCCGCCGCGAGATGCTGTGATACTCTCGTGCGCGTCGATGTCCCTGCTCGCCACGTTCGGTCGGACGATGGGTCGGAAGGCGCATCAGATGGGTCGGACGGCGCGACAGCTCGGACCGCTGGGACGCTTCGCCTGGGCGCGGGCGCTCGGGCGGAAGTTTCCGCTGATGGTGACGCTGTCGATCACCGACCGCTGCAACTTCCGCTGCGAGTACTGCAACCTGCCCGGGATGGACCGCGACGAGATGTCGACCGCCGACTGGCTGCGCGCCATCGACGAGCTGGCCGACGCCGGGATGATGCGCGTCAGCCTGATGGGCGGGGAGCCGCTCGTACGCAAGGACGTGGGCGTCCTGATCGACGCGCTCCGCGCGCGGAGCGTGAACATCGCGATGAACACGAACGGCTGGCTGGTGCCGCGTCACATCGACGCGCTCCAGAAGCTGGATCTCGTGTGCATCACGCTGGACGGACCGCCCGAGGTCCACGATCGCCAGCGGCACCGCGGTTCGCAGGCGCGCGCGCTGTCGGCCATCCAGCTCCTGCGCAGCCGCGGCGTCAACGTCGTCACGATGACGGTGTTGATCCCGCGTGGCGTCGAGACCGTCGATTACGTGCTCGAGCGGGCGCGCGAGCTGGGCGTGCGCGCGTTCTTCCAGCTGGTGCACGATCGCGAGGGCGATCCCGACAAGGACATCGGCGCGGGCATCAGCGCGCGCGGCATCTCGGAGGTCGCCCTCCACCTGCTGCGCCGCAAGGACGAAGGCTGGCCGGTGGGCCCGTCGCGGACGTTCCTGCGCGCGGTGGCGGGCGAGGGCGGCGTCGGGTTGCGCCGGCTCGACAGCTGTTCTGACTGTTACGCGTCCCGCTATTCGCTGGCGATCACGCCGACGGGCGACGTGGTGGCGTGCCCGCTCACCTACCGCGAGGCGTGCTTCAACGGGCGCGACGTCGGCTTCCTGCAGGCGTTCCACGATCTGCCGCAACCGCAGGCGTCGGGGTGCGGCTGCTATCCGCTGCAGGAGATGAATTACATCCTCGGGTTCAAGAGCGAGGTGATCTTCAACGCGCTGGAGACCGTCATGGGCGGCGAGCCGCCGCGCCCGGTCGCGCCGCTCGACATCGATCCGGCGGCGGACACCGGCCACGAATTCGCCGAGAAGCAGCTCCGCCGCTTGCCGGTCGTGAACGCGCGCTGAGCGTGCGCCCGTATTCGCGCCTCTATCGCGTCACCGACTGGCTGCACTTCGTGCCGCTGCCGGCCGCCGGCTGGCTGTCGCGTCCGCGCGGCGCCGCGGCGCTTGTCGGCGGCGTGCTGGCCTGGTGCGGCGCGCTCGCGTTCGCGTCCGCGATCAACCAGGCGTTCGACGATCGGCTGGATCGCGACGGCAAGAACCCGGTCAGCGAGGCGTTCGGGCGGCGTCGCGCGATCGCGTTGTCCATTCCGCCGGCGGCGGGCGCGCTCGCGCTGCTGGCCTGGTGGTCGCCGGACGGCCTCCTGCCCGCGGTGGTCATGATGGTGGCCGCGGCGATCTATTCGGCGCCGCCGCGGCTAAAGCGCGTCCCGGTCGTGGGCACGATCTGGAACAGCATCATCGGCGTTCCGGGGTTCTTCTTCGCGGGCCGTCCGCTCATCACCGAGCTGCCGCTGCGGCCGCTGGCGGGCCTGTTCGCGCTGCTGCTGCTGGTGAGCCAGCTGCTGCACGAAGCGGCGGATCGCGACGACGACGCCGGCCACGTCAGGACGATCGCCACCGAGGCGGGCCGGCGTGGCGCGCTGATCGGCGCGCTGGCGCTGGTGCTCGCGACGCCGATCGCGGGCTGGTGGCTCGCGGCCGGCGCGGCGCGACGGCCGGCGATCGTCGTCGCCTGTGGCCTGTTCGCGGTCTTCTGGGGCGGGATCCTCGGGACGCGCTTGCGCACCGACGATCGCGCCGTTCTCCAGCGGATGCGCCTCGCCTACCGCTACACGGCGCTCGCGCTCGGCTGCGCGGTGTTCCTGGCGCTCGACCTGCCATGACCGCGAAACCCCGATCGGTCGGCGTGATCGGCGGCGGCACCGCCGGCTTGTTCGCCGCGCTCGCGGTCAAGCGTCGCTTCCCGGAGATAGACGTGACGGTGCTGGAATCGAGCGCCGTGCCCATCATCGGCGTCGGCGAGGCGACGACGACGCTGATGCCGCCGTTCCTGCATCTACAACTGGGCCTCGACCCAGCCGACCTGTTTCGCAGGGTGAAGCCGACGTTCAAGCTCGGGATCCGATTCGCGTGGGGACCGCCGGGCGGCTTCACGTATCCGTTCGGAGACGCCGATCCGGTGGCGGCGTTCTCCTTCGACGGCGCGCTGGACAATCAATCGCTCACGTCGCTGCTCATGCTCGCCGACCGGGCGCCGGTCCTGCGCGGGCCGGACGGTCGGCTGACGTCGCTGCTGTCGCAGGTGAAGTTCGCGTATCACCTCGACAACGCGACGTTCGTCGCGTTCCTGAAGGCCGCCGCCGCGCGGGCGGGCATCAACCACGAGGACGTCACGATCGCGACGGTGGACGTCGGAGAGGAAGGCGTCACCGCGCTGCGCTCCGACGATGGGCGCGCGCACGGGTTCGACGTCTACGTCGACGCGAGCGGCTTTCGCTCGTTGTTGCTCGAGCAGGCGCTGGGGTCGCCGTTCGAGAGCTACGCGGGGAGCCTGTTCTGCGATCGCGCCATCGTCGCGACGGTTCCGCAGACGGGGCCGATCCAGCCGTACACCACCGCCGAGACGATGGCGGCGGGCTGGTGCTGGCGCATCCCGGTGGAAGGCGAGGATCACCGCGGCTACGTGCACGCGTCCGCGTTCCTGGACGAGGAGGCGGCGGTCGACGAGATGGCGCGGGCCAACCCGGGAATGGGCGAGCCGCGGGTCGTCCGTTTCCGGTCCGGCCGCCACCGCGACATGTGGATCAAGAACGTGGTCGCGCTGGGCAACGCGTTCGCGTTCGTCGAGCCGCTGGAATCGACGGCGCTGCACATGGCGATCGTCGGTGTCGGTTTCCTGCTGGAGGGCATCGCGCGACTGGCCGACGCCGACGCACATCGAAGCTACGTCGCGTTCGCGAATCGGACCGTGGCGGCGCAATGGGACTACCTCCGCTGGTTCCTGGCCATCCACTACCGGTTCAACCGGCGGCTCGACACGCCGTTCTGGCGCGCGGCGCGCGCGGAGGTGGACGTGACCGGCCTGGCCGCGGCGCTCGAGCGGTTTAGCGCAGAAGGTCCGGGCGCCGTCGCCGGCGACAACCCCGCCGCGATCTGGTTCAACGGCCTCACGACGTTGTTGCTCGGGCAGCAGGTCCCCACGCCCGCGGCGCGCGTGGAGCAACCGCGCGCCGCCTGGCAGGCGCGCGTGGCCGGCGATCAGCGCACGGTCGGCCTCGCGCTGCCGCAAGCCGAGGCGCTGGCCGTCCTGCGCGCGCACCCCGAGATGCTTCTCGACCTGGTCCGTGATTCGCGCTCCTGGTATCCGCAGGAGCTGGCGCTGCTCAGCTCTCTCCAGCAGCGCCGCTAGATCACGCGACGAACTCGTCCGGGTTCGCCGGCGACAGCGAGAGCTCGTCGGCCACCTCGGCGACCGGCTTCGGACGCCGGATGACGATCAGCTCCTCGCCGCGCGCGAGCGGGCGCGGCGGCGCATCGAAGCGCGCGACGGCGTCGACGATCTGCGCCGCGTGGCGGTGGATGTCAGGCGCGACCAGGATGTGCTGGATGGGGCGGGACGCGCCCGGGGCCGGCGCTGCGCCGAGCAGAAACGTCGTGCGCCGGAAGCGCTCGCCCTCGATGAGGCGCCAGGCGCGGGCGGTGTCCGGGTCGGGGCAGACGCGCACGGCGTCGATCCCGGCGGCGACGAGCGCGTCGCTGCCCGCCGCCAGGCTGTGCGCCTGCGTCGTGCACGCCGGCGATCCCTCCTCGGGATAGAAGACCAGCGCGACCCAGCGGCCGCCCAGGCGGTCGACCGCCGCGTGTCGTGGCGCCGGTGTGCCGAGCAGCGCGAAGCGATCGTCGAGCACGACAGCCGTGTCGGCGACGCGCGCGCCCGCGACGGGCTGGAACTCGTCGCCGCCGACCACCTCGGGATATTCGCGCCACGGTCCCTCGCACATCGGCTCGAAGCGGCAGGTCGCGCACTGCGCGAAACGCGTCTTGCCCCGCTGCATTCGATCGTGCGCGTAGTCGGGGACGACGAACCCGTCGTAGGCGATCTCGGTGGGCGGGATGTGCAGCTCGGCGACGTGGCGCTCGTAGCCGGGCAGCTGGCAGTACGGCATCGCCTCTGCCATGCACTGCACGCCGGCGTCGATGCCGATCTGCAGCGCCTCCCGCACGTACGGCGCGAGATCGCGCATGCGCGGCACGACGCCGTTGAAGTAGGTCGCGGCGTGGCCGGTGGGGTGGGGGAATGCGATCTGGTACTGGTCGACGCGCAGGTCGGCGAGCAGACGCGCCAGCGCGGGCAAATGCCGCATGTTCTGGCGGGTCGCGACCGTGTTGGTGACGATGCGCTGCCCGAGCGCGCGCAGGTTGCGGATCGCCGCGACGATCTGATCGAACGAGCCGGGCGAGCGCGTCAGGCCGTCGTGCAGGCGAGCGATGGGCCCGTGGATCGACGGCGAGAACTCGTTCGCGCCCGCGGCGATGGCCGCTTTGCAGAAGTCGAGGTACGCAAAGCGCCGCCCGTTGGTCTGGATCTGGATGTTGCGGTAGCCGAGCTGCCGCGCCGCCACGACCAGCTTGAGGAAGTCGGGGCGGATGGTGACCTCGGCGCCCGTGAACACGATGTCGTCGGAGGTCGCGCGGGCGAGGCGCATCTCCTCGTAACAGTCCTCGAAGCTGCGATCGCCGGTGAACAGCTTGTCGCCGATCACGCAGAACACACAGTTGCTGTTGCAGTCGGTGCCGGTCTTGAGGTCGAGGCGCATCAGGCGACCGGCCGCATGATCTCGTAGCCGTGCGCGCGCACCTGGTTGACGTGCAGCCCGCGGCAGTCGTCGTGGTGGACGCAGCCGCGGCAGCGCAGCGACTTCGTCCGGTAATGATCGACGATGAACCGCTTCGCGTAGCGAAAGATCTCCAGGCGTCCGTTGCCGTCCAGCATCGCGGTGTCGAGCGTGTCGGGACGGCGGCGCTCGGGGCGGCCGGTGATGCAGGCGGGGATGCCCTCGACGGGGATCGCGTGGCGGAGGCGCGCGAAGAAGTCGTGCAGGTCGACATCGCGGGTCGCGGCTTCCGTCAGCCGTTCGTGCGTCTGCTGCAAAAGCGCGAGCCGCGTCGGCGGGCTCGCGAGCGCGAGCAGCCAGGGCGCGGTGTCGCGATCCAGCCGCACGGCCACCTCGAACGCCGCCGGGATCGCGAGCAGCGCCTCGGCCTGCGCCGGGCTGGCGGCGATCGCGCGCGCGAGCGTCCGGCCGTCCAGCGCGCCGCCCGCGGCGACCGCCTCGGCGAGGCCGGCGTAGTCGTCCAGCTCAAGCTCCAGCGTGCGGAGGTGCGCGAAGCGACCCGCGGCCTCGACGGCGCGCGCGACGTCGGGCGCGCGGACCCAGAGGACGCGCGCACCCGCGGTCAGCGTCGCCAGATCGACCCGGGGCGCCGGCGTCGGTCCAGCGAACAACGGCAGGCGGCGCGGCTCGCGCGGCCCGTCGCCATTCGTCGGCGGGCGCGGCCCGTGCCCGTTTGTCGAACCGTCGACGGGCGCCAGTGACCGGCGCGCCGACGCCGGATCGCCGCCGAACACGGGCTCCTGCTGCGCCTCCCATTCGCTGTCGACGCGAACGATCTCGAAGCGCGGCGCCGCCACCTGCGCCCGCACGTCCTCCAGCGTGTCGCAGAGCTGGTCGAGGTAGCAGTAGCGGCAGCGGTTCGGATCGCGGCAGTCGAGCGCGACGCCCTCGTCGAGCAGGCGCGCGTACTCTTCCTTCCGGCCGCGCACCTCGTCGTTCAGCTTGTACGGGTCCTGAATCAGGTGCTCGTAGCCTTCGAGGTGCTGGGGCGGGAAGCGGTTCAGCCAGATGTGCAGGTCGGGGCGCTTCGAGTAGGCCAGCGCCTCCAGAAGGAACGGGCGTGCTTCCTCCAGATCGTAGAACAGGGTGTCGCGTCCCTCGGTGAACGCGCGCCCGAACGGGACGACCTGCAGCAGATCGAACTCGCGCACGCCGTAGCCGATGAAAAGGTCCAGCATCTCCTTCAGGTGGCGGACGTTGGCGCGGTTGATGACGATGTCGACGTTGACGACCGGCCGTCCGTCGGCGATCGCGTTCTGGAGGCCCGCCACCTCCTGCTCGAACGCGCCCTTCACGCCCACCAGCGCGTCGTGGATGCGCGCGTTCGGTCCGTGCAGCGAGAAGGTGATCTCGCCGAGGCCGTTGTCGACGCAGCGCTTGAGAAAATCCGAATACGAAAACAAACGCCCATTCGTGACCGTCTGGATGCGCCGATAGCCAGCCAGCGCCCCGAACCGGATGAAGTCGATGTAGTCGGGGTGGATGGTCGGCTCGCCACCCGACAGGATCAGCCGCGTCGCGTTGGCCTTCCGCCCGTCGAGGATCTGGCGGCGCACCTCCTCGCGGTCGCGCATCTCGCCGACATGCGTGTCGGAATCCAGGCAGAAAACGCAGCGGTTGTTGCAGTCGAAGGTCAACCGCACCCAGTTGCGCTTCTCGTGCGCCGCTTCTTCGTGACCGAGGATCTTCTCTTCTGCGACGCCCGCGGCGTGCACTTCCTCAGTCAGCATCGACCGCCATCGTAACACGGGATATTCTGGCGAAATGCGCGTGCTGGTCGTTCATCCACCGCTCTCGGTGGCGCGCGACTTCATCGACTACCCGTATCACGCCGATCTGGGCGCGGTGCAGCTGGCCGCGGTGCTGGCCGAGCGGGGCTTCGCCGTCGAGCTGGCCGATGCGTTCGCGCTCGACGGGTCGACGCTGGTCTGGCGGCCGGACGGGCGGGCTCACCTGGGCGCGCCCGTCGACGAGCTGCTGGCGCGCGCGCGCGACGGCACCGACTGTGCGGTGGTCGCCTACAGTCCGTTTCACCGGAGAT
>DATMZL010001239.1:0-5159 GCA_035607075.1 Polyangia bacterium | reverse complement strand
GCGCCTGCGCGCGGGAAGGCGCGCGAAGCAGCGTTCCAGGGCAACACTGTCTGCGCGGTGGCTACGAGCGGCAAGATCTCCTGCGCGAGGGGAGCAGTTTCGAAAACCTTCGACGGTACGTTTTCAAACGTCGACGTCGGCGCCGATAGCGTGTGCGCACTCGATCAGGCAGGTCAGGTTCACTGCTGGGACACGCACACGCTTTCTCCTCTTTCCCTTTCGCTCGCCGATCGAAGCTTCCGTCAGATTGCCGTCGGGACGAGTGGCAGCAACGCATTCTGCGGAATCACGAGCGCGGCCGGCATCGAGTGTGTGCCGCTCGGTCCGGACAGCCGACCGCCGTCTGTGCCGGGCGGTTCGCAGCAATTCGTCCAGATCGGCGAGGCAGCCGGGCGGTTCTGCGGCGTCACCTCTTCGTCGCGGGTGGAGTGCTGGGGAGAAACCTGGCCGCCGGTCATCCGCACCTATGAAACCCGTAAGCCCTTCGGTGGGTTGAGGCTCTACTGACATGCGACTCGGCAGCCTGAGTTGGAACAACAACATCGCCGATAACACGCTCGACCTGGTCGGTCCGATCGGGACCGACATCCATGTCCTCCGCGGCGCAATCGCATCTCCCGACCTGACACCGTTCCTGCAACTCAATTTCGAAGCCGAACCGGGCGACACCAGCGCCGCCCACGATCCCATCTTCGCGTCGCAGCTGGGGGACCTGCAGAATGCTGCCCTGGCATTGCTGCTGAAGAACGGACGGATCGATTTCGAGACGACCTTCACGCTCAAGCCCGAACATCGGGTCCGCCTGGACCCGCTCAGCGGGGAGGTGACCCCCCTGATACCGAGCGCGAGCGACATCGCAGTCGTGGGGGGCCGGCTCGAGAACATGCTCGTGCGCGCCGTCGCGACTCGCGCAGGCGATGACTCGACCGTGGTCCTCGAGATTCGCGTTCATTTTCACGACGAGATCGACCCAGCGCACCTGACGCTGTCGCCGACGGCCCTCACCGTGCGCGTGTCCAGCGAGAACTTCCGGACGAATCGTTTCGGCGTGCTGGCTCAGTTCGACGATGGCGTCGTCGGTGACGTCTCCCTTTCCGCCGGAAACACCTGGAGCTTGCTGCAGAGAGACGCGACGGGCGCGCTGGTGCCGGTGCCCCAGGACCCGACCACGCACAATTTCGACCTATCGGAAGGCGGAGACGTGGTCCTGAGCATGTCGCAGGACGGGCGGCTGATGGCCTTCGACGACTTCACGAGCGATGTCTTCGTTCAATGCGGTATCAGCTTGCGCCTCGGCCAGGTTGTTCAGACGCCTCCCGCGCAAGTGTTTTCGGGCGGCCTGTGGTCCGACCCGATTTCGGCGAATCCGCTGACGGTGCGTTTCATCGACGGCGACGGGTTCAATCGTCTGGATGAAGTCACCAATGTGCTGATTCTGCCCGACGGGTTCAGGGACCAGGACGAGAAGATCTTCGACGAGTTCGTTCGTCGCCTGGTCGGAGCATTTCGCAGCGATCGCAGCGCAGACCCGTACCGCCGGTTCCTGCAAAATCGATCGATCAACTTCTTCTCCAGTTTCATCCCCTCCCGGGAATTCGGCTGTTCGGTCTTCTTCGAGATGGCACCGGTGGTCGAGGGTGCTCTGTACAACACACTTCCCAATTCCGTTCGCCCGCCGGTCAGCGCAAAGGGGATAGAGCACCTCGTCTACATCGTCGGACTGCCCGTCCCCGCCGATCAAAACCTGACGATCAACGACGCGATCACGCGCTGGGGGAAGATGTTCGGCGACGCGTTCACAGCCACGGTGCCCGTGTCGGTCCTTCAGCCAGGCCCAGACCCCACCAAGCAACCCGGTTTGTTCGCTCTGTGGAAAAACCTCGCCGGCCGAACGCTTGCAGTCGAGCACGACACGGCGTTCGGCATCGGCGTCGGCGAGCGACCAAACGCCAGCACCGGAACGGATCTGGGCTCCATCGGGTTCAATCGCTTTCGAGCCACCATGGCCGATATGAGGCAGCACCTGAGCACGACCGCGATCGTGAAGGACAGCTTCGGGACACAAATTCCCGCCCTCTGGAAAACGCCGGAGCCAACAGACACCGGCTTGACCGGAAAGGACGAGACACACGTCATCATCCTGGCTGCGGGTGTCCCGCAGGTCGGAACGACCCATGAGGACAGTGTTTCCATCGTCGGTCTTGGCGTCGCCATCAGGCCGGTCTTCACTCGAGATTTCGTTCCTCCACCGTCGAGCCCGCCCGATGGCTGGCGCATCGTCGACGTCGATCCGAGAGAGCCGACGGCCGAGGTGTTCAAACCCCTGCAGGGCGTCGTTCTACACGAGTTGAGCCACACGCTCTTCCTCGACGACGAATATGGTGGATCCGACGATCCACCGTCGCGCGAGGTCCTGTTTCAGACCCAGATTTCCGGCAACATCGTTCTCGACAGCACGGTTCGTGGGCCGGATCCGGTTCCGGGGCAGCCGTTCGACATGACCAAGACGATGTGGGGCGCGGTACCGCGAATCCGCGCAGCCGGCGTGCTGACGCAGACTCCAGAGAAGATGGGAAGCCAGTACCGGATCACCCTGCGCCGTGGGCATGCGGACGCTTTCAAGAACCTCGGGCTCAATCCCGGCGACTTGCTCTTGCTGCGCGCGCGTCCGCTGCTGCGCGCGATCTTCATACTGACCCACCCGGACCCCCACCATCCCCTCGCCATTCCGCCTGACTTCACGATCGGCGTCAGCCCGGCACTCGCGTTTCAAGGGTTCGACTCCTCCGGGGGATCCGACGATGCGCTGCTGGTCACCGTCGCGGGCGGGGCGACGCTGAGCGGCGCATTCAACGTCCCGGGCCCGGTCCCGTTCTGCAACCCCGTCCTGTTGGCGCCCCGCGTGGGCGCAGACGGGAAGGCATTGACCATCCTTTCACCCGCGGTTGCTGCGCACATCGCAGCGGTCACCTCACCGACATCGCGAAAACCTGGCGTCGCCTGCGTTTCGATCGACAGCATCGGCACGATCGAGCGCGATATCACCGAGGACCCGCCAGACCCGGCCCGCAGCATGCCGGCCTCGGTGATCAATGCAGTGACGTTCCTGTCGAAGGTCGTCGGGCTCTACGACAAAGGGGCGACCGTCGACTGCGGCGTCTACCACCCGACGGGGTATTGCGCCATGCGGAATTCCTCGCACACCTTTCTTCAGAAGACGAGTCCGTTCATTCGCGTGTTCCGCGGGGGTGGAACGAGGGAGTTCTGTTACGTGTGCCGTTACCTGCTGATCGACGCCGTCGATCCGACCCTGCACGGCGAATTCGACGACCAATATTCGCAGTTCTACGTGGTGACGCCGTGAGCACAAAAGGGACCAGCCGTCTGCTCGCCGAGCATCTCGGCGCGGCGTTCGCCGACATGGCCACCAGCTTCGCGGACTCGAACGCCGCCCAGATGACGCTGCGCCGGCTGCGTTGGCAATTCAATCCTGTCCCCCAGCAGTACCTGGACCTCGCGACCGCCGCGGCGGCTATCGCAACGAAGGTGCGAAGCTCGCAACAATCTGGCAGCGACGACGTTGCGCTGATCGACTCGATCAAGCAGCTGGTCACCGCGCTCTACAATTCGTTCAAGAGCTTGCCGGCACCACCAGGCTTCGACGCGAATGCGTTCAGGGCGGAGATTGTGGAGCAGCTGGTCTCCCTCGTCGTGGGAGATTATCTCGCCGCGCACGTCCCGACCCTGTATCAGGCCCTCGTTCAGTTCGGGATCATCCAGGTCACCTACAAACCCGAGGAGACGGCCACCGACGGGACGGTGCTCCGTCCCGCCGGTGTCGAACGAAACATCGTCTACTCCGAGATCCCGGCGCTGATCTCCGACCCCGCCGGCCTTCCGGGACGAGCTTTCGGTTGGGGCACCACGAACTTCAGGTTCGATCGAGTGGCAGTTCCGTTCGCGGAGTTGCTGACCGCAGCCGGGTTGCTGGCATTCGTCGAAGCCGTGAATCCCGAGCTCGTCGATCAGTTCCAGCCTCAACGGAATCCGCGCGACAACATCACGACCTTCGTCCGCGTTTCAATCCTCGAGACAATCGTGGCGGGGGAGCCCGTGAACGTGGCGGTGGCACTCCTGGATGCCCCGGTCGAGCCCGGCCATCCGCTGCCCGGAATTGCCGTCCAGCCCTTGATTCCGACGCTCAATCAGCAGATCCCGCTGGGCGCGAACACCAACCTCGCCGTGATCGGGGGCGTCGATCTCCAGAACACCTTCGGCCTGTTCATTCGACCAAAAGAGGACCCGGAGCTTCGATTCCCGTTCGTCGCCGGATCAGGCATTCCCTCCGGGGGGCTCGCAGCGGAGATCGCGTTCACGCCGCCGTCGCCGTCCATCCTACTCGGCCAGGCGAACCAGACGCGACT
Source organism: Polyangia bacterium (assembly GCA_035607075.1). Classification (GTDB taxonomy): domain Bacteria; phylum Myxococcota_A; class Polyangia; order Fen-1088; family Fen-1088; genus JADGRB01. Next base: position 735 of record DATMZL010001239.1, on the reverse strand, counting down.
GGAGGCGAACGGCGCCAACCTGGGAATCAGCGTCCTCGAGACGGGCGGCAAGATAGAAGTCAAAGCAGAGGCGAGCTCGCACTTCCGGGTGATCGTCAAGCCCGGCGACGGCGACGGTTTCATCGCCAAGCTGCTCCAAGGTGTCGCCGGGAACGGACTCGTCGCGCCGCTCGATTTTGGCGTCCGGTGGTCGAACCGTACAGGTTTTGCGCTGACTGCCGCGGGCGGGTTCGAGTTGAGGTTCAACCCGAACCTGACGCTCGGGCCCATCATCGTGCAAACGTTGATCGTCGCCGTTCGAGCCGGCGCGGATGGCGGCGTGCCGGCTTTGCGCGCCTCCGTCGGAGCAGGTGTCGCGGCCACGCTCGGTCCGGTGACCGCGGTCATCGACGACGTCGGCGTCAATCTGAACTTTCAGTTCGTCGAGGGGAATGCCGGTCGGTTCAACTTCACCGCCGGCTTCAAGCCGCCCGCTGGCGTCGGGATCTCGGTCCAGGGGGGCGCGATCTCGGGCGGGGGCTTCCTGGCGTTCGACTTCGACGCCGGCCGGTACAGCGGGGCGATCGAGCTGGAGGCGTACAGCATCTCGATCAAGGCGTTCGGGCTGATCGAGACGAAGGTCCCCGGCGGTGGTTTCTCGTTCGTCGTCGTGATCTCGACGGAATTCGCGACGCCGATCCAGCTTGGGCTGGGGTTCACGCTGAACGGCGTGGGCGGGATGATCGGGATCAACCG
>DATMZL010001469.1:0-14234 GCA_035607075.1 Polyangia bacterium | reverse complement strand
CGAAGCGTGCGTCACCGATCGAGAGGCCGTTACGCTCGAAGTTGCGGCGGGCCGCAGCGATGGCGGGCGCGGCGGCGTCGACTGTCACGGTCGCGCGCGCGCCGCCCGCCGCCGCGTAGATCGAGAAGCCACCCGTGTAACCGAACAGGTTGAGGACGCGCCGGCCCGCCGCCAGCGTCCGCACCAGCGCCCGGTTGTCGCGCTGGTCCAGGAACAGCCCGCCCTTCTGTCCGTGCCGCAGATCGACGCCGAAGCGCAAGCCGTGCTCGCGGATCTCGATCTCGCCCGCCGGCGCCGCGCCCAACACCACCGCGGTTCGCTCTTCAGTTTCAGCGCCGTCCGATCCGCGCCGCGCCCGCCGCCGCTCGACGATCGTGGACACGACGATGCCCGCCGCGTGCGCCGTGTCGCGCAGCTGCCCGGGCAGATCGCGATAGAACGCGGCCGCGCCGCTGCCGTCGCAGCGGATGCTGACCGCCGCGCCGTAAACGTCGACGTGGACGCCGGGCAAGCCGTCAGCCTCCCCGTGGATCCAGCGGAACGCGTCGGTCTGCCGCCGGTCGATGAACGCCAGCCGCCGCGCCAGCGCCGCCGCCGCCCGCTCGGCCACGACCGCCCGCGGATCCGCGCCGGCGTCCGCGCCGCCGATGATGCGGACCGCGATCGGCGATTGCGCGTCCCAGAAGCCGAGCGCCAGCGCGCTGCCGTTGCGCGTGGTCAGCTGCACGATCGCGCCGTCGGGCAGCCGGGGCGTCCCGGCCAGCGCATCCCGATACACCCAGGGATGCCCGCCGCGAATGGCTCGTTCGAGGCGCTTGCGCAGCTCGACGCGCGCCACGCCTCTGACGCGCGTCACTTGGGCGGACGGTCGGGGATGGGCAGACCCTGCGTGGCCACCGGGCGCGCCAGCGTCGACGTCACCTTGGCGCACGCCAGCACGCGTGAGCCGCTCGGGAAAACCACATCGACCTTGCCCGCGCCAGGCGAGCCCGCGACCACGCCCACGCCGAACGTCGGATGCGACACACGTTCGCCTGCGACGTAGCTGTCCCGCGCCGCGTACGTGCGCGGCGGCTTCGCGGGGTCGAAGGGTGGCGCTGGCGCTTCGGCCTGCGCGCGCGCAGGGCGGTTTCGCCGCCCCGACCCGAACGTGGGCCGCCGCGGGCGCGTCGCTGGATCGCCGCCACTGCTGCTGTCGGCGCTCTCGTCGCGATAGCGGTGGTGTCCACCGCAGCGCTTGCACACGACCTTCGCGATGCGGTCGCCCATCTTCGCCATCACGACGTGCCACACCTGGCCGCAACGTCCGCACATGGCTTCGATGTCCTGTCCTACTCCTGGCGTCGGCATTCTGGCGGGGGTCTCCTTCTCAGGTAGCCGCGATCCGGCGCTTCGCGCAGGGGCGGGCTAGATTTCAGCTGGGTCTCTATATTCGCCGAAGACGTCGCGGAAGACCCGACAGATTTCACCCAAAGTTGCATCTCGGCGTGCCGCCTCGAGAACCGCGTCCATGACGTTGGCGTTTCCGGCGCACGCGCGGCGCACCTCTTCCAGGCCTTCGCGGGCCCGCGCCGGATCGCGGCCGGCACGCACGGCCTGCACGTGCGCGACCTGAGCCTTTTCGGGCGCCATGTCGATCTTCAGCGTGGGAACCGAGACCGTCTCGGCCACGACGTGGCGGTTGACGCCGACGATCGACCGTTCGCCGCGGTCGACCTGCTGCTGCGTGCGATACGCCGATGCCGCGATCTCGCGCTGCGGCCAGCCCGCCTCGACCGCCCGCACGATTCCGCCCATGTCGTCGATCGTGCGGATGAGCCGCTCGGCCTCCGCCTGCATCCGGTCGGTGAGCGATTCCAGGTAATAGCTGCCCCCGAACGGATCCGCGACGGCGGGCAGGCCCGACTCCTCGGCGATGATCTGCTGCGTCCGCAGGGCCAGCGTCGCCGCCGCCTCGGTCGGCAGCGCGAGCGTCTCGTCGAAGCTGTTCGTGTGCAGCGACTGCGTCCCGCCCAGCACGGCCGCCAGCGCCTGCAGCGTCGTGCGCACCACGTTGTTCAGCGGCTGCTGCGCCACCAGCGAGACGCCGGCGGTCTGCGCGTGCGCGCGCAGCATCCAGGCGCGTGGGTTCTTGGCGCCGAAGCGGTCGCGCATGATGTGCGCCCACATCCGCCGGGCCGCGCGCAGCTTCGCGATCTCCTCGAAGAAGTCGTTGTGGATGTCCCAGAAGAACGACAGCCGCGGCGCGAACACGTCGACATCCAGGCCCGCCTCGCGTCCCAGCTCGACGTAGCCGATCCCGTCGGCGAGCGTGAACGCCAGTTCCTGGACCGCGGTCGCTCCCGCTTCGCGGATGTGGTAGCCGCTGATGCTGATCGTGTTCCAGAGCGGCATGCGCGCGGTGCAGGTCACCAGCATGTCGCGCACGATGCGCAGCGAAGGACGAACGCCGCAGATCCATTCCTTCTGCGCGATGAACTCCTTGAGCATGTCGTTCTGCAGCGTGCCGCCCAGGGCCTCCGGCGGCACGCCCGCGCGCTCGGCGGCGACGATGTAGAACGCGAGGAGCGCGACGGCCGGCGCGTTGATCGTCATCGACGTCGTCACCTGGTCGAGGGGGATGTCGGCGAACAGCCGCTCGACGTCGGCGACCGACGCGACCGACACGCCCTCGCGGCCGACCTCGCCGCGCGCGAGCGGGTCGTCGGGGTCGAAGCCCATCAGCGTGGGCATGTCGAACGCGGTCGAGAGCCCGGTCTGACCGTGCGCCAGGAGGTAGCGGAAACGGCGGTTCGTGTCCTCGGGCGTACCGAAGCCCGAGAACATCCGCATCGTCCAGGGTTTGCCGCGGTACATCGTTTCGTGCGGCCCGCGCGTGAACGGGAAGTGCCCCGGCGCTCCTAGCTTTTCGTCGGGGTCCCAGTCCGGGCCGAGGTCGCCCGCCGTGTAGACCGGCGCGAGCGGCAGGCCCGACTGCGTTTCGGGGGGGGGCGGCTTTTCCGGGGTAACCCCAGTGTTTTTGCGGCTGAACGCCATCGAACGGGGTGCTTGCCAGTCTACCTGCCCGAGGGTTGTAATAGACCCTTGAAGGTCCGTTTGTGGGTAAAATGCGGCCGCTTAAGCGCGGAGGTTCCCCTAATGTCACCCGTTAGCGCTGTGGTTGGTCGCACGCTGGCCGTCGGTGCGTGCCTGGCGGTCGCGCTGATCGCCTGTCAGGGCCCCGACGAATATTTCCGTAATGAGGGAAACTCGCCCGGAACTGGCGGCGATATTGGTCCGGGCGCAGGCGGCCACGGCGGCGCGGGAAATCCAGGTAAAGCCGGGACGGGCGGCGGGCCGATGGGCATCGCCGGCACCACCGGAGAAGCGGGCACGTCCGGCGAAGCCGGGACGAGCGGGAACGCGGGCACGACCGGCTCCGGCGGCAGCATCACCGGAATGGCGGGGCGAGGCGGAACGACCGGCATGGCCGGCCGCGGCGGTACGACGGGCATGGCGGGCACGATGGGCATGGCGGGGCGAGGCGGCACCACGGGCACGGCCGGCCGCGGCGGTACGACGGGCATGGCCGGCCGAGGTGGGACAACGGGCATGGCGGGCACGACAGGCATGGCGGGGCGAGGCGGCACGACGGGGACCGCCGGTCGAGGCGGCACCACCGGGACCGCGGGGCGAGGCGGCACGACGGGCACCGCAGGCCGCGGCGGGACGACGGGAACTGCGGGCCGCGGCGGCACCACCGGCGGCGGCGGAACGGGCCCGTGCGCGGGCATGTGCAGCAACCCGATCAGCGTCCCGCTCATGACGAACTCCGGCGGGCTCGGAACCGGGGCGACCTGTCACGAGGTGATGGGAATGGGCCAGGGCATGAACTGCGGCAACTTCGTCGCGCCGCGGACCTTCACCGTCAACGGCACGTCGGTCAACTGCGTGATGGCCGGCAACTACGCGCTTCCCGCGATGCGGAACGGCGGCTACTGCATGGAAGCGAGCGCCGGCGAATACTCGTACGCTTACTTCTCGACGTTTTAGGCGCTCCGCGCGGTAGCGCGGTTTGCGACTATTGTTTTTTCAGGTCTGAATCAGGCGACTGTCACGAAGCGGATGGCCGCCTTGCCGTTCTGGAAGGCGAGCTTGAAGCGGACGTCCTTCACCGGGACGCGCTTCATGATCTCCGCGCGTTTCTTTTGCAGCGTCGCGACGAACTGGTCGGCATCCATGCCTTCGACGGATTCCCCGGTCGTTCGGCGCAGCTTCACGAACTCGGCGTAAAGCGCCCGGTATTCCTCGGTGTGCGGATCGGGTTCGCCTCTCGAGGCGTTCGGATCGATGGGCCACGCCGGCGCCGCGTCGGCGCGCGGTGACACGGACACGGATCCGGACCGCGCCAGCGAAATGTCGACGCGTCCGGAAAGCGTGCGCTCACGGAGGACGGGAGCCGACGGTGCGGCCGGGTCGGCGGGCTCGCCGGGATCGGAAGGGGTTCCCACCGCGGGCGTAGCTCGTGACCGAGCCACTTCCACCTCCATATCGATCGCCACGCTTTGCACGGGCGTGGCGGCGGTCGAGCGACCACGGACCGGCGTCGGGGCGGTCGAACGACCCGGGGCCGCCGGCGGAGAGGAGAGGGCGGGAAGCGCGGAGGGCAGGTTCGCGAACCGGGCGGCCGGCGAGCCTGTGCGCCGCCAGAGCAGCGCGGCCGCCACCAGAGCCAGCACCAAAATCAGGGGCGACACCACCCGCGGCCAGCGGGCACGCCCGACGTTCGTCGCGACGAGCTCCGCGCCGTCGCTGGCGGGGCCGGCGAGAGGAATCTTCACGTCGATCGAGTTTTCGCCAGGCGCCTGACCCGCGAGCGTGATGGAGCCCTGGATGGTTCGCAGCTCGGCGTTGATCCCGCGCGCCGCCAAGCGCTGCTCGATCGCCGACGCGTCGAGCTGCTTGGCCACGGCGAGGATGCCGACGATTTCGTTCGCGCGCTCGCGGGGCTCGACGTTCACGACCGTGACGACGTGCAGCTGGTTCGCCAGCACGACGACGTGCGTCCCGGCCACGACCGGCAGGCTCACGTCGCTCTCGGCGGGCAGGCGCAACAGGCGCCGTGGTTCGCCGCCGCCCCGCCGTATCTGCGTGATCTCGATGTGCTCGCCCGGGTGTGTCCGGAAGGCGAGCTCATCGGTCGTGAGGTCGCGCATCGTGTTCTCGTCGGTCGCCACCGCCACGCCGAGCCGTGGCAGCTGAGCCAACGTGTCGGCGCGCGCCTGGACACCTGCGGCATTCTCGCGAAGCAGTGCCTCGAGGTCGGTGGCTGCCGCACGGACGTCGTCGGGCGACGCCCGCCGTCCCAGCAGGAAAATTCCGACCGCCGCTACTAGTCCCGCTACGGCGATGACAAGGCTAAGGCGCCTTCCCACGCGGAAGCCCGAATTTATCAACGGCGGGTCTCACTGACGAACCGCGGGGAATGCTGACGTTCACGCTGTTCTCGCCCGACTTGATCTCGACGGCCATCGTGACGGGCTCGACGGTGTCTTCGGCCCACGCCTTCAACTTGTACTTGCCGGGCGGGAGGCTGCGGAACTTGAAGGCGCCGCTCGCGTCGGTGACCACGTAGTGCGGGGCCGCGACGACGACCAGGTGGGCGGACATGTTTGCGTGCAGGTTGCACCCGAGGCTGATCAGGCCTTCCTTCGCGAACGTGACGTCGCGGGTTTCGCCGTTCTTGTAGATGCCGAGATCGAACGCCCGCGCCGGCGAGGTCGAGAACACGTTGTGGAAGATCGGGTCGAAGTTCGGGAACGACACCGTCGAGCCGGCCGAGATGGCCAGCATGCGCGGCGCGAACTGGCGATCGCGTTGCTCGATGACTCGCTGCTTCGCCGTCCGCTTCTTCCATTTCCCGGTCGCGGGCTCCAGCGCGATGACGCCCAGAACGGAGCCCGCCGCGCCTTCGACCTTCAGCGAACCGGCGAGCGAGCCGTTCTTCGGCTTCTGTTCTTCTTCGTCGGACCCGCCGACAGCGTCCTTGGGCTGGGCGGGCGTGTCCTTCGGCATCGTCTTGAGGGCGGTGGTGATGCGCTCGGGCGCACCGGCCCGGAACAGCGGATCCAGGCCGGTGAACGCGCCGGCCGGGGCCAGGCGCTCGGCCGCGCTGTAAAGCTGCTCGGCGTAGCTGCGCTGGCCGCGCACGCGCGCCGCGACGGCGACCTCCAGCAGATCGGCGACGTCGCCCTTCCCGCCGGTGCGGAGTTCGGCGACCTTTGCCGACGCCTTTTTGGCCAGCGCTTCGTCGTGCTGCGCCGCCTCGGCGGGCGGCGGGTTGACGATGTCCTTCGCCAGCGGACCGAGCGCGCCCAGCAGTTCGTCCTTCTCCTTCTTCGGAACCTTGAACTGGTCGAGCGCGCCGACCAGGTCCTCGACGAGCGCGTTGAACTCTTCGTCGACCAGCTGGAAGCCGGCGTGCGCCGATTTCATGTCGCGGCCGGTGTACTGACACGGTCCGCCGGTCGCCGAGCAGACGAACTCGACGAGCAGGCCGCGCAGCCGGGCGATGTCGGTGTTGAAGAAGCGGCCGTTGATTCGCTTGTCCGCCGCGACGCGTTTCAAAAATTCGTCGACGACGGCTTCGACAGCCGGTTTGCCGCCCAACCGATCGAACAGCGGTTTAGGCGGCGCGGGGGGCGCAGGAGGCGCTGTCGCTGCGGGTGTCGCGGCTGGAGGAGTCCCCCCACCCGATTCACACGCAAAATGTCCAACCGCAACCACAACCAGGACACCGAGCGTAAGGGTCCGCACGGCCATCAGTATATGCCTTTCGCCGCGGTGTGTGAAATCGCCGCGGCGCGGCTGGCGGCTGAGCTAGCCGACTACGCGCGGGCGGTGACTTCGGGGCCCGCGCCGGGGGCGTCGGGGCCGGGGACGACGACCGGCACCGTCTCCAGCGTCAGCTCGAGGACCTCGTCAATCTTCTTCACGAAGACCAGCTCGAGCTCCTCCCGGATCGTCTCCGGGATGTCGACGATGTCCTTGCGGTTCCGTTCGGGCAGGACCACGCGCTTGATGCCGGCGCGGTGCGCCGCGAGCACCTTCTCTTTGATGCCGCCGACCGGTAGCACCGTTCCGCGCAGCGTGATCTCGCCGGTCATCGCGACGTCGCCGCGCACGCGGCGGCCCGTCAGCAACGACACGAGCGCGACGGTGATGGCGACACCCGCCGACGGTCCGTCCTTCGACACCGCGCCCTGCGGCACGTGCAGGTGGATGTCCGTCTTCTCGAAGTCGACGCCGATCGCCAGCTCTTCGACGTGCGTTCGCACCCAGGACAGACCGGCGCGCGCCGACTCTTTCATGACGTCGCCGAGCTGACCGGTGAGGATGAGGCTTCCCTTGCCCGACATCGCGGACGCTTCGATGAACAGGATGTCGCCGCCGGTCGGCATCCACGCCAGGCCGGTCGCGACGCCCGGGATCTCGGTCCGTTCCGCGGCCTCGGAGTAGAACTTCTGCGGGCCGAGGATGTCGGCGATCGCCTCCGGCGTCAGGTTCGGATCGTAGGCGAGGTTCTCCGCGACCTTCACCGCGATAGCGCGGATGACGCTGGACGCTTCGCGTTCCAGGTTACGGACGCCGGCCTCGCGCGTGTACTGTTCGATGAGCGCGATCAGCGCCTCGTTCGAGAAGCGGATCTTCTCGTCGTCGAGGCCGTGCTCGGCGATCTGCTTCGGCACCAGGTGGCGCTTGGCGATCTCCAGCTTCTCTTCGCGCGTGTAGCCGGGGATCTCGAGCACCTCCATGCGGTCCAGCAGCGCAGGCGGGATCGGATCCAGCATGTTCGCCGTGGCGATGAAGATGACGTCGCTGAGGTCGAAGTTCACCTCGAGGTAGTGATCGGAGAACGTCGAGTTCTGTTCGGGGTCGAGGACCTCGAGCAGCGCCGCCGACGGATCGCCGCGGAAATCCGCGCCGAGCTTGTCGATCTCGTCGAGCATGAAGACCGGATTACGCGTCCCCACGCGGCGCATGCCCTGGATGATCCGTCCCGGCAGCGCGCCGATGTACGTGCGGCGGTGGCCGCGAACTTCGGCCTCGTCGCGCACGCCACCGAGCGAGACGCGGATGAACTCGCGGCCCAGCGAACGCGCGATCGACTTTCCGAGCGACGTCTTACCGACGCCGGGTGGACCGACGAGGCAGAGGATCGGACCCTTCTTCCCGGGCGCGAGCTTGCGCACCGCCAGGTACTCGAGGATGCGCTTCTTCACCTTCTTCAGGTCGTAGTGATCGGCGTCGAGGATCTCGCGCGCCTGATCGAGGTCCAGCCGGTCCTCGGTGCGCTTCGACCACGGCAACTCCACTAACCATTCGAGGTAAGTGCGCTGCACCGTGTACTCGGCCGACGACTGCGCCATCTGCTTGAGACGTTCCAGCTGCTTGCGCGCCGTCTTCTCGACGTCGGGCGGCATGTCCGCCGCTTTGATCTTCTCCTCGAACGCGTCGAGGTCGCTGGCATCTTCGCCTTCGCCCAGCTCGTCCTGGATCGCCTTGAGCTTCTGGCGCAGCACCGCCTCGCGCTGGTGTTTCGAGAACTCCTCGCGCACCTGCAGATCGATCTTCTGCTTGACCTTGATCAGCTCCACCTTGCGCTGGAGCAGAACGAGCAGGCGGCGCAGCCGCTCCGCGACGTCGCTCTCGACAAGCAGCGACGCGCGCTCGTCGGGCGAAAGGTCGACCGTCGCGGCGACGATGTCGCCCAGCCGGCCAGGATCCTTGTTCTGGTCGAGGACCTGCGCGGTCTCGTCGGGAATGTCCGGTGAGATGGCGATGAGCTGCTTGGCGACGTCATAGACCGCCATGCCGAGACCGTCGATCTCGATCGGGTCCTTGCGGATCTCGACCAGCGGTTCGTAGCTGGCCACCAGGTACGGCTTCTCCTGCGTGAAGCCCGTGACCCGCCGGCGTTCCACGCCGCGCAGAACCGCGGTGACGCGGTTCTCGGCCGCCTTCACGATGCGGACGACCTCGCCCTCGACGCAGATCGTGTAGAGGTCGGCGCCCGCGGGCTCCTCGATGTCAGCGTCCTTCTGCGTGCCCACCAGGACGCGCGCGCCCTTGCCGCCCAGCGCCTCGATCAGGCGCAGCGAGCTCGCGCGGCCAATCTCGACCGGCATGACCGCGCCGGGGAACAGCACCAGGTTGCGCAGCGACAGAAGCGGGAGCGTCTTGCTGTTTTCAGTGCTCATCGTGGTTAACCCCTATGATGCCGCTCGGTCGGGAAAGGTATATCAAAATCGTCGCACCGGTGTGTGGGAGGTCCGCGCCGCGATCTGCTCGAATAATTTCCTCGTCTCTTCATCGTCGGGCTTTATCTTCGGCGCCATGATCTCGACGCGGGCGATCTGATCGCCGCGCGAGCCGTCCGGGTGCTTGATGCCGCGGCCGCGCAAACGCAACCGCGCGCCGCTCGACGTTCCGGGCGGGATCGTCAGCGTGACAGGACCTTCGACTGTCGGCACCTCGACCTTCGCGCCCAGCACCGCTTCGGAGATCGTGACGGGAAGGTCGAGCTCGATGTCTTCGCCAACGCGACGCAGGTGCGGATCGGGACGCACGTCGAGGTCCAGGTAGAGGTCGCCGGGGACGCCGCCGGACGTGGGCGCGGCTGCTCCCTTGCCGGGAATTCGCAGACGTCCGCCGCTCTCGACGCCCGCAGGCACGGAGATTTCGACCGTCGACCCCGCGCCCGTCCGCACGGTTCGCTTCGTGCCCAGCGCTGCCTCCGTGAAGGTCACGGGCAGCTGACCGATGACGTCGGCGCCACGGCTCTGGCGCTGCCGCACGCGGCCCCACGATTGTGTGGCGCGTCCTGGACCGCCGCCGCCGAAAAGGCTGGCGAAGATGTCGTTGACGTCGAAGTCACCGCTGAACTCGACGCCGCCGGCCGTCGCGCGCGCGCCGCCGAACGTCCGCGCGAAGGCGTCGGGATCGAAACCTTCGGGCATGCCGTCGGGCCGCACCGGCGCGTGTTTGAGGCGGTCGTATTCCTTGCGCTTCTGTGTGTCGCCCAGCACCGCGTACGCTTCGTTGATCTCCTTGAAGCGTTCGGTCTTCTTCTTGTCGTTACCGGTGACGTCGGGGTGGTACTCCTTCGCCAGCTTGCGGTAGGCCTTCTTGATGGCGGCGTCGTCGGTGTTTTCCGCGACGCCCAGCGTCTTATACAGGTCCTTCATCGGGGAAGTTCATCATCATGACACGGCCGCGACCCGCCGCTCCGGCTTGCGCTCCATCGTGAGCGCGTCGGCGCCCGCGGCCGGCGCGCCGATCAGGATGGTGTCGCCCGGATGGAAGTCGCCATTGAGCAGGCGCCGCGCGAGCGGATCCTGCACGTAACGCATCAGCGCGCGCTTCAGTGGGCGGGCGCCGTACTGCGGATCGTAGCCGCGGTCTCCCAGCCAGGTGCGCGCCTCGGGCGTCAGCTCGACATCGAGGCCGCGGTCGCGCAGCAGCTTGCGGAGCCGCGCGAACTGGAGGTCGACGATGCTGTCGATCTCGTTGCGTCCCAGGCGGTGGAAAAAGACGATGTCGTCGATCCGGTTGAGGAACTCGGGCCGGAACGCACGCCGCAGCTCCGCCATCACCTTGTCGCGCGCGCCGAGGTCGGTCCAGTCCTCGAGAAACTGGCTGCCGACGTTCGATGTCATGATCACGACCGTGTTGCGAAAATCGACGGTGCGTCCCTGCCCATCCGTGAGGCGGCCGTCGTCCAGCAGCTGCAGCAGCGTGTTGAACACGTCGGGGTGCGCCTTCTCGATCTCGTCGAACAGCACGACCGAGTAGGGCCGCCGACGGACCGCTTCGGTGAGCTGGCCGCCCTGGTCGTAGCCGACGTAGCCGGGCGGCGCGCCGATCAGGCGCGAGACAGCGTGCTTCTCCATGTACTCGGACATGTCGATGCGGACGATGTGCGTCTCGTCGTCGAACAGAAAATCGGCGAGCGAGCGCGCGAGCTCTGTCTTCCCGACGCCGGTCGGGCCGAGGAACAAGAATGAACCGATGGGCCGGTTCGGATCGGACAGCCCGGCGCGGGCGCGGCGGACCGCGTTCGCGACCGCCTCGACCGCCTCGTCCTGACCGATCACGCGCCCGTGCAGGCGATCCTCCATGTGGAGCAGCTTCGCCTGCTCGCCTTCCAGCATCTTGTCGACCGGGATCCCGGTCCATTTCGAAACGACCGCGGCGACGTCTTCCTCGGTCACCTCCTCGCGCAGGAACGACCCGTGCGCCTGCAGCTCCTTCAGCTCGGCGGACTTCGCGGTGGCGGCCTTGTCCAACTCGGGGATGCGGCCGAAGCGCAGCTCGGCGGCGCGGTTGAGATCGCCGCGCCGCTGCGCCAGCTCGGCGTCGGTCTTCGCGCCTTCCGCTTCTTCCTTCAGCTTGCGCAGGGAGCCGATGAGGCTCTTTTCGTGCTGCCAGACGGTCTTCATCTGGTCGGCGCGCTCGCGCAGCTCGGAGATCTCGGTGGCCACCGCCGCCAGCCGCTTGGCCGAGGCGTCGTCCTTCTCCTTGCCCAGCGCCTGCTCCTCGATCGCGAGCGACGTTAGCCGCCGTTCCAGCTGGTCGATCGGGTCGGGACGGGAGTCGATCTGCATCTTGAGGCGGCTCGCCGCCTCGTCGACGAGATCGATCGCCTTGTCGGGTAGCTGGCGCCCGGAAATGTAACGGTCCGACAGCCGCGCCGCCGCGACCAGCGCGGCGTCACGGATGCGGATACCGTGGTGAACTTCGTAGCGTTCCTTCAGGCCGCGGAGGATCGCGACCGTGTTCTCGACCGAAGGCTCGCCGACGAACACGGGCTGGAAGCGGCGTTCCAGCGCCTTGTCCTTCTCGACGTGCTTGCGGTATTCGTCCAGCGTCGTCGCGCCGATGCAGCGCAGATCGCCGCGCGCGAGCGCGGGCTTCAGCATGTTGGCCGCGTCGACAGCGCCCTCCGCGCCACCCGCGCCGACCAGCGTGTGCAGCTCGTCGATGAACAGGATGATTCCACCCGCCGCCGCCTCGACCTCCTTCAGCACCGCCTTGAGGCGGTCCTCGAACTCGCCGCGGTACTTGCTGCCAGCGATCAGCGCGCCCAGATCGAGCGCCAAGATCTTCTTGTCCTTGAGCGATTCGGGAACGTCGCCGGTGGCGATGCGCAGCGCGATCCCCTCGACGATCGCGGTCTTGCCGACGCCCGGATCGCCGATCAGCACGGGGTTGTTCTTGGTCCGGCGCGACAGCACCTGCATCGACCGGCGGATCTCCTCGTCGCGTCCGATCACCGGATCCAGCTTGCCCGTCCGGGCGAGCTCGGTGAGGTCGCGCGTGTACTTGGCGAGCGCCTGGTACTTCCCCTCGGCTTCGGGGTCCGTCACGCGCTGCGCTCCGCGCACCTCCGCGAGCGCCTTCATGAGCGCGTCCTTGCGGACGCCCGCGTCCTTCAGGGCGCGGCTGGCGGCGCCGAAATCCTTGCTCAGGAGCGCGAGCAGCAGGTGCTCGCTGGAGACGTACTCGTCCTTGAACTCCTTCGACTGTTTGGTCGCTTGCTCGACGAGGTCCTTGAGGCGCTTGCCCAGGTATATGTCGCCCGCGCCGCCGCTGACCTGCGGCTGCGCGTCGAGCGCTTCGGCCACGGACTTCCTGACCGTCGGCGGGTCGGCGCCCAGCTTGCGCAGGATGGCGCCGGTGATGCCGTCCGCCTGATCGAGCAGCGCGGCAAGGACGTGTTCGGGTGTCAGCTCCTGGTGAGCGCGGCTGGCGGCCAGCTCGTGCGCCGCCTGGAGAGCTTCCTGAGCCTTGATGGTGAGCTTGTCGAATCGCATCGTGATTGCGAGAGCCAGGCTAAGCACCCGCGGAGACGGGACAAGGTAACGACCTCGGCCGGCGCGCGCACCGACGAGGCGCGAGAACGCAGTGGGCCCCGACGGCGGTTCGAAGTAGATTCATTCGGATGTCGTATCTGGTCCTTGCGCGCAAGTACCGGCCCCAGCGGTTCTCCGAGCTGGTCGGCCAGGAGCACGTCGCACGGACGCTGTCGAACGCCATCGCGCAGAACCGCGTGCACCACGCGTTTCTGTTCACGGGCGCGCGGGGCGTCGGCAAGACGAGCGCCGCGCGCATCCTCGCCAAGGCGCTGTCGTGCGAGAAGGGCCCGACCGCCGATCCCTGCGGCAAGTGCGACCTCTGCCAGGAGATCGCGGGCGGCCGGTCGGTCGACGTCATCGAGATCGACGCCGCGTCGAACACCAAGGTCGAGGAGACGAAGTCCATCCTCGAGGGGGTGCGGTACCTGCCCGCGCGGGCGCGGCGCAAGGTCTACATCATCGACGAGGTTCACATGCTGTCGGCGCATTCGTTCAATGCGCTGCTCAAGACGCTGGAAGAGCCGCCGCCGCACGTGGTGTTCGTGTTCGCGACGACCGAGGTGCACAAGATTCCGGTCACCATCCTCTCGCGCTGCCAGCGCTTCGACTTCAAGTTGATCTCGACGGTGCGGCTGGCGGAGCACCTGGATGGGATCCTGAAGACGGAGAAGATCAAAGCGACCCCGGACGCCGTGCGGCTGATCGCCCGCCAGGCGGCGGGTTCGGTTCGCGACGGGCTGTCGCTGCTCGACCAGGCGATCGCGTACGTTGCTCCGGAGACGTTGACCGCCGAGGTGACCGCGGACGTGCTGGGCGTCGCCGACCGCCGCTTGCTCGTCGAGCTGGCCGGCGCGGCGCTGGACCGGGACGCGGCGACGGCGCTGCGTCTGGTCGCGCGCGCCGCCGATCGGGGCGTCGATTTCGGCGAGCTCGGGCGTTCGTTCCTGGGCTTCTTGCGCGATCTCGAAGTGATCGCGCGCGTCAGCGGCGCCAAGGGAACGGACGTCGCGGATCTGATCGACGCCACGCCCGAGGAGATAGAAGAAGCGCGCGCGCTCGCCGCCCGCGCGGCGCCCGGGTTGTTCCCGGTGCTGTTCGACCGCTGGGCGCGTGCCGTCGACGAGGCGTCGCGCTTGCCCGCGCCCCGGCTGCTGTTCGAGATGGCGGCGCTGGATCTCTGCGCAGCGGAGCCGATGGTGCCGCTGGGCGATCTGTTGCAGCGTCTCGACGACCTCGAGGCGCGGCTGCGCGGCGCGCCGCGGCCGCCGTCGGCGCCGACCCCCGGCACCCCGCCGTCGCCGGCCGGTGGCGGGAGCAGTCGCCCGAAGGGTCCGTCGG
>DATMZL010000758.1:0-11549 GCA_035607075.1 Polyangia bacterium | reverse complement strand
CGCCAGTTCCGTCATGCTGAACATGTAGCGGGACTGCTCCTGCGTATCGGCGGCGACCAACCCGCGCACCGAGGTCTGGGTCGTCAGCCGGTGCGTGAGAATCATCTCGGTTAGCGACGACAGGCCGAGCTGCCGGGCCTTGAGCACGTTGACGAGAATCCCGTCGGGATGCTGCGTCTCCAGACGCGTGGCTTCCAAGTGGCCGACGTGCTCGAGGAACAGTTCCTGCGACTCCCACAGCGGGAAGAGGGACTCGGCGTCTTGGGATTCTTTGACAATGACGGCGTAGCGTTCGGCCCAATAGCGGAAGTCGTGGGGCACGAGCAGCCGTTCGTGCAGGATAAAGGTCGCTTCGTCCTCGGTCAGGGGCCGGGTCGAGACGCCTTTGTCGTCCACCGCGTGCGCCAGTTGGTCGCGCATGGCCCAGCAGACCGCGTGGTCATGGCGTTGGAGCGGCCAGCCGGGGAGGCGGCCCTGGAGTTTGTCGTTGAGGTCGGCTTCTTTCGCGGCGATGACCGAGGGGGCAAACACCGGGACAGTTTACCGCTTGGAGGCGTCGTAGCACTCCCCGCGCTCGAAGAGGTCCTTCGACCGGTGGAGGCAATCGACTTTCTCAATCTGAATGAGAATATCGATCCCCGCCTGCAACACATCCAACTTCCGCGTCATTTCGACCGTTTGGACCGAATGGACCTGGAGGGCGGCTTGGACGGCATAGATGGTCGCGTTCATCTGCGCGGTGGCCCAGTACACGAGATAGACGGCGAGCGTGCCGACGATGCCCAGTTGGAGGAGTCTGGACAGGGTCGGCGGCGCGAACCCCTCGGGCGTGTCCTCAACCGGCGGCGTCACGGTTGGACCGGCACGACCGGCACGGGCGCGGCATGGACGAGCGCCGGCGCCCCGGTCACGGCGGTCGGTTTGATGGCCCCGGTGTAGAGGCCCTGTTGCAAGGCCCACTCTTCGACGAAGTGCCAGCCGTGTGACCAGATCGACACGGAGGTGAGCCCGGTCAGATCGATCATGTAGCGCAGATGGCCCGCGACATCGCTCACGGGCACCTGCGTGAAACTGACCGTGATGCCGAAACTCGTGATGAGCGCCACGGCGGCATTGACCATCGACTTGGCGCGGGACGACGACGCCTCGTTGAAAAACGGAATCCAGCGCGACCCTTTGACGAATTGGATCGCCTGCGTGGAGACCAAGGCCGCCGTGACGTGCGAGGTGAACTCGACGAGTTTGGTCGCCGCGTCGATGAGCTGGGGGTTGCTGACGACGACGGCCGGGTCCGCCATGACGGGGTCAGGCCGGCGGGTGGACTTGCGAGACGAGTTGATCGACCACCTGCTGGGCCGCCGCCGGGTTGGCCTTCAGATGGCCCGCCAAGGCTTCGAGCAGATCAATCAAGAGTTGCGGGTTCGCCCGGAGCATGTTCACGAGTACGGTCAGGAAGATGTTCATGACAGCCTCAGAGGGGGAGGAAAGCAGCGACCCCGCACGCCAACCCGGCGGCGATGAGTCGAATCCGGCTTGGGGTCGGTTCGGCAAAGGGGAACCCGGCCGCGACCGCGAACAGCACAAACGCAAAGACGAGCAAGATGAGGTGGAGTGTGCTAGTCATGCGGGAGAGTCTACACGAAGTTCAGCCCGTCGCCACCCCGTACCCCAAGGCGGACAGATAGGCCCGCTGGCTGGCGACCGATTCGGCGGTCGTCCGCCACTGCACCCAGTTGTAGGTCGCCCACCACTCAAACGCGCACGGGAAGTACGGCCCGCGGGGATTGCCTTGGCCGAGATACCAGTGCGCGATGGCGTACTCCGTTGTGATGTAGTCGTCGCAGTCCGACGGCCGCACCCACTTCGGCCCGAGCAACCGGCAGGCCACCTGCCAGACCGACCCGCTCGGTGGGGTGTCGTCACTGTAGTCGTATTCGCTGAGGATCACGTCCCAGGTCGCCATCGGGCCGTCGATCGCCCAATCGGCGGGGCCGCCGCCCATCGGAATGTGGCCGGGGTCGTGCTCGATCGCCAGATAGCCGTTCGGCAACAGCCGACGGAACTCCTGGCCGAAGTCGGTGATCTGCTCAATGGTCCAGCCGTAGAACGTGCCGTCCCAGCCGGGCGTGACGAGCACGTACTGCGTCAGGTCGGCGGGGTCGGCTTTCAGGCAGTCGACGAGCGCGTGCAAGCGGTCGAGCGCGTTTTGGTAGTACGGGCCATCATCCTTGTCGCAGCCTAGGTTGACGATCGGCGTGAAGCCTTGGGTCAACACCTCGCGCGTGTCCTCGCGCATCCGTTCCGGATGGCCCATGTGTGAATACGGGATGATGATGTCCTTGTAGGGCCCGAGTCGATTGACGTACCCGCCTTCGTCCGGGTCGAACGTCATGATGCAGTGCGTGGCCCCGACCGATCGTTTCGCGTTGTAGACCGCTTGGCGGTCGTCCCGGCTCGTGAGCGCGAAGAGCGCCGGGTCGTACCACGGCAGCGTGCCGTACTGCTGGGTGACGACGGTCAACCCCGCGAAGTAGGGGCGCACCGTGCACACCGCCGCGCGACTCGGGGGCGGCGGCAACGGGCCATTCCCGCCCGCCTGCGCGAACCAGAGATACTCGGCGAGCGTGATCATCTACTTCTGGAACGGCACGACGTAGCGTTGTCCGCCATCGCCCGTGTAGACGAGCACCCCGCCCGAGGGCGTCCCGGTTTCCCAGGAGCCAATCGCATTCTTGTCGCGGCATTGGAAGTCGCCGCTGGGGGTGACCGTGAGCACCACTTGGCCCGTGGCCGGTCCGCCGTCCAGGTGCGTCCCCTTGGGCGGCAGGCCCAAGTAGTCATCATCGATCGGGTTGTTCAGAATCACGCCGTACCCACTGCCACTGGCTTTGAGCATGGGGCCGCCGACGACACGTTGCGCTTTCATGTGGGGTCCTCGTTGTTGGATCAGTCGATAGAGTAGCCGATCGTCGCGCGCGTGGGGAGGCGGGGGCGGAATCGGGCCGGACGGAATCGGGGGGCGGAGCACCGCGTCGCAGACATCGGTGACGGGCCATTGGAGACTCGGATGGGTGAGCGCCCCGCCCGGCCGGCTGTAGGCAAAGGCCCAGAGCCCGGCGAGCGTCACACCGCGGTCCAATGGTTCAGGACGTTAGAGGCCCAGAACCGGTTCAGGTTCGTCGGGTCATTCTTCGCCCCCTGCGGCGCCCACCGCTTGGCCCAAAACTGCACGAACTCATCCTTCAGGCTCGCGCCGTCCATTATGTCGTTGGTCAGGATGAAGTCGAGCATCGCGTGCACGGCACTGCGGCAGGTGATTTCGATCGCCTGCTCGCGCGTGGTGACCGTGGGGATCGAACACTGCACGGCTTTCACGATGTCGCCCTCGGCGATCACGACCGCTTGAATCAGTGCCGGGTCGAGCCCGAAGTGCCGGGCTTCGGCGGCGACGTCGAGGTCAATGACCACGGCGCACCCAGTCTTTCGACACGGCCAGCACCGACTGAAACACGGCGGACCACGTAAACGCCGCCGCGAGCGCCGCGATGCCCGTCGTCGTCATGACCGATCCTCATGCGAGGTAATCGTCCGCATCAGGAACCCGGCAATCCCACAGACCACAATGAGGGTGAAGAACACCACCAAGCCAATCGTTTCCGCCATCAGCGTGACTCCTGCGCGGGAGCCTGCGCCTCGGCGTCCACAATGTCAACCTCTAATGTTGGTGCGCCCCGTCGTCGGGGATGCAAGAGCGCATCGGTCTCGGCCAGGAGGTCGGCAAATCCTTGCGGCGTGACGCTGTGATTGAGGATCTGCGTCCGGTTATCGATCGTCCCGTTGTTCTGGGCCAACGCCTTCGGGGCAAACGGGCCAATCGAGAGCGCCAACTTCTGTGTCTCGGTCTCCGGTTCCTTGCGCACCTTGCCCTCGTGACACTTGGCGCAGCCCTTCCCGAGACAGTCCGGACACTCCACCTCGTGCGGCAGCGCGCGCTTGAAGATGTTCTCGACCAGCGGCGGGGTCTTTTCGGCCACGGTCTGCATCACCTGCACGACCGCCTTCACGTACAGCCCCTGCTTCAGGACCTGGTACATCTCCCCTAAGGTGATGCCGGCCTGCTTGCACACGGTCGACAACCGCCGCAAGTCCTGCTTCGGGTCCGCAATCACATTGAGGACATGCGCCAGGTCTTCCTCGAGCGGGGCCGCCGCGAGCAGCCGGATGAGCGCCGTCCGCCCCCCAACCGTCTTCTCCAGTTCGTCCATCGCCGCCGCAATCGCGGGATGCGCCGCGGTCGATCGGGCGTCGAGTTTCTTCGGGAGGGTCTTCACCAGGGCGCGCACGGCGACAGTCTACACCCGCCGCCCGCGCGTCCGAATCTCCGCCTCGCCCTCATACGCCCGCAACAGCTCGTCACTGTCCGGTTCCCGCCCCAACGTGTGCTGTAACGCCGTCGACAACGCATCCAACCGCCCAAAGTCCATCGGCGAGTTCGCGACCTCCACCGGCGGCTCCGCGGCCTCGGGGACCTCGGTCGGCGCCGGATACGCCCGCTCGAGCGCCGCCGCGATCCGTTCGGTCGATTCTCTGAGCAAACGCACTTCTCGGGACACGCGGACCAACGCGCGCACCGTCGAGAACCAATTCATCGGGATTTCCTGAGCAACCGATCAAACGCCGACGTCTTGAAGAAGTCCGCCTGGGCCTGCTTGAAGAATGGCGCGCTCACCCGCATCACGTCGTCAAGTGTTAATGGCTTGTAATTGGGGTCCGCGCGCCGCAGCGCCCGCGCCCGTCGCGCCTGGCGTTGCCCGCGTCGCTTGAGCGTCCGAAGAGACCCCATAAGGAAATCCCGCGGCTGGCCGGTACTGGCACGCAGATGAGGACCCCTGAGGCTCCTGACCTTTTGTGCGCTTCCCGGCTGCGCACGCCGTCGCGTACGCTTTCTCAGCCGGCGGGTGCCGTCAGTCTACCAGAAACGCACCACGGGACGACGCCGGTGCGATGAGTCACCGCGCGCCGCCCCGGGCGCCTGGGAAGTGGGAGACTTCACCGCCGCCTACCCTACCACGATTTCCCGACGCCGCCGCCGCCGCGGCCCACTCATCCCCCGCTCGTCATACACCCAGTCCCCGTCCTCGTCCCGCCGGGCCGCAAATTCCGTCCCGCACGCTTGACACACCCATCGCCCCATCCGGATCGGCCCACACCCGACAATCGGTCGCTCGCCCCCACACTCGCGTCTCAGGGCACGCGGACACACGGGCGGCTTCTCCCCCAGATACCCCTTCACCCGTTCGACGAGAAACTGAAGCGCCATAACAAGAACCTGCCTGACCCTTCGGCTCGTGTCAATACCATGACAGCCTGAGCCTCTGTCAGTCAGACGCTGACACTCCCTCATCCAGTCGCAAGACGTTCCGGAACGGTTCCCACCGCGCCACCGCCGCCCGCGCATCCAGACGCGCACTCACATCCTCCGGATCCTTAATCCGCACCTGCCGACACAACCGGTCGCCCTCCCGTACCAACTGCCCCACCGGCACAAAATAAATCAATTCCCACTGACACACGACCGCCAACACGTCAAAGTCCTGCGTCGTGTACGCCACCCGCGTCTTCGACCCCCGACGCTTCACCCGAATCAACGACACCATGTAGTGCGCCCGATCCCCCTTCCCGTGCGCCCGCTGTCTCGCCGCAATCCGCTGTGCCCACTTCACTTGCACCTTCAGCAACCGCCCCCCCACATCGACAATCAAATCGTAGCGAGGCGTTTGCATCAACGGCATCGCCACCACATACCCCATGTGCAGCAGTCTCGAGCCCACCAGTAACTCCGCCGATGACCCCGACCGTATCTCAGACGCATTGTCCATAGGTTGTCCCTCGGACAGTCTACACCCGTGATGAAAAATTTATTAAGAAATAAATCGCTGAGTCCTGCCCATGAACATGACCACCACCCCGGCAGCCTTCGGACAAAGGTGTGCGGTCTGGGCACAGTGGGAGGACTGACAAGGGGAAAGGTGGGCCAGCTCCGCGGGGAAGGCTGGCCCTGGAAGGAGGAGTCTAGGCGCGTAGGTCAGACCGACCCATCACAAAGGGCTGGCCGATCGGCACGTAGACGCCATCGTGCCGTGGTGTCAGGGCCTGGACGTAGAGGACGTATCCGCCGGCGCGAACCTCGAGGATATCGTACCGATGACCGATCTTGTCAGTCACGCGATCGCCCGGATGCAGAGTCTTCGTAATCATGATGTCTCCCTTACTTCGCAAATCTTCGCTTTCTCTTCGTTGAATACGACACCTTTCGCGTCGCTTTCGCCTAGCGGGTTTGGTCGCCGAACTCCGCGATGACGTCACCGGCCGCCTGTCTGGCGTCCTCGAGCGCTTCGTCCTTCGTGTCAAACGGACCGAAGGGCTCAGAATCAGGCAAACAGCCGGGAAAGCAGAACCAGTAGTACCAGCCGGGCGACGTATTCTCCGCGTCGTACTCCTCGGTCCAGCCCTTTGCCTTCAGATCGGCGGCCGTCATGTGGAAGACCTCGAGGTCTGGTAGCGCGTGCGGGTCACTCTCTCTTGTCGGATCGGAATACGCTTGCATGGGTTTCTCCTCTACACCCGATCCTTTCATAGACGTGACATCCTGTCAATACGCGAATTGACAGAACATGTCTACCGCCGGCCAGTGAGACGCAGGCTCTCAACGTAGGTCCGATCGGCAACCCCTTGCCGGATGGCGCCCTCCTGCCGACCCGTGCGTTGCAGGTGACGCCAACGGGCATCGATGGAGGCACGATGGAGCAGATCGGCAAGGACGTCGACCGTAGCAGCACGGTGATCAGGATTGGAGAGCTGGCGAAGCGAAGCGAGGTAGATCGACTGGGTCAGGGTCATAGCGGGTACTCCTGTGAAGGCATCGGGGAATGGTTCAAGGTGAGGCGAAGCGTACGGGTTACGTCCAGGTATGGCGACGTCTGGTGATCGCTTCGTGCGTGGCGGTATAGCGTTCCGCCTGTCGACGCGCGTTACTGACAGCGGCGGCGTTTTTGGACGTGCGGACGAATTGCCAGGAACGAGTCGCGCTATCGGACAACGCGTGCAAGATGGTCTCGAGTTCGACGTCAGTCAGGATGATCGGGCAATCGGTACGCGTCGCCATGTTAGTTGCCCTCCGCGCGGACCGTATCCCGCAGGGTACGCCACGTCGACAGATGGCGGCCGGCCGCGCGCCAGTGGGCGACGGATTGATCGTGAAACGTGGTTGCGCCATGCAGATGCAGGCGAATGGCGTCTTTGAGAGGTTCGGGCCAGTGGGGGCGGAACCCGCCAGAGATGAGCGGACCATCGGTCCCGTACGTTTTATCGCCGTACTGGACGAGCGAGGCGCCCGTGTGAAGGTAGGCCGTGGCGTAGGCGAGATAATCCTGCGCGGCCTGGACGTGCTGCAGTTTCGTCCAGTGCGAGAACTCCGGCAAACGGCGAAAGAGTCGAGGTTCCTGGAGGACGGTGATCGTGCCATTCCACTTGGGGAAACGAAACCGGCGGGTATAGGGGTTCGGGTCGGGCGCTATGGTCTCTTGCATGATGGAGTCTCCTCGAGGAGAAGGATACAGGCCCGTCCTAGCAGTGTCAACTTATTATTGTGATAAAACATCTTGACATCAGGGAAGGTGCAGGCGTATCCTTCGGGGTGTCGAAGGGAGACAGCATTATGCGGATACCGACTCATCAACGCTTTGTCGACGCGTTCGGGCCCGAGGAGGGGTCGATCGCCTACTGCTATGCGAAAGGGTGGATGGATTGTCGCCAGCATCCGGCCGTGGAAGAGTGGGCGCGACAGTGCTATCACGATCCGCGGGAGTCGTCCGCGGCCTACGCGGAATGCCTGATGCTAGCGCTCGATCGCATCCTCGAGGGCGCCGGGGTCGAGGCGCTGCGCGGACGGGAACCCTGGGATCGGTATCACGGGGACGTGGAAGCGACCTACGTCAACTTTGGCGATACCTACGACACGACGGTGATCTATGACTGCCGACACGATCGGCTGAGTGTCGGATCGGTCGGGGATCTCGTGGAACGGGCGCCGCGGCGGTTTGCGGCCTGAAGGGGGAGACGATGCTACCGAATTGGACACTGACGGCGACGTATAGCGACGTGGAACGCGCGTACCAGGACGGGCGACTGACGCGGGATCAATGGCACGCCTACCGGGCGATCTGGCGGTATAGCGCGCCACGGTTCTCCGATTTGGTGCCCTGGCCACCCGTGCGGGCGATCTTGGCGTATTTGGACCGGCGCGATCGGACGGTCGACGCGGCTGAGGTGATCGAGTGGCGCTATGACGCGGGGACGGCCGACTATGCGATCTACCGCTGGCCGGCGACGTTTGCGGACTGACAAGGGGGAGACGATGACACGAACACACAAAACCACCGGGTGGACTCGGACGAAAGAACCCGGATACGGGTCGACCTGGACGATTACGCCAACTGATGCGAGCGGCGTGCGGACCGTGGCCTTTATGAGCGCGGGATCGTGGGCGAACCTGCCGAACGATGACCGGGCCCACGTCGACCGGGATCGCGTGGTGCTCGTCGACGGAGACCCGTTGCCCGAGTGGGCGATCACGTGGCTGGAGACCGTGAACCACCGGAGCTGCGAGCGCGGGCGCGAAGCCCTCCGGGCGGCGATCGACGATGCGGACTGGCACGAGAGCAGCCGGGACGGCTGGTAGACAACACGCAACGCAACACACACACAAGGGAGACGATTCATCATGATTATTCGACGCGCAGCACTGGCGGCCGCCTTGCCGGCCGTCGCAATGGATGACACGCGGTACCACTTGGCGGCCGTGCAATGTTCGCCCGGCCTCGTCGAGTCGACGAATGGCCACCTGGCGATCCGGATGCGGGATCGGGCGCCGTTTCCGGCCGAAGACTTCCCGCTCGGGGAGTCGCCCGACGTGGAAGGGTACGACGGGACCGTCTTGATCCCGGCCGACGTGGTCGCCACGACGATCAAGGCGCTCCCAGCCAAGATCGGGATGCCGATCCTCAGTACGGCCTTTGTCGGCCGCCAGACGATGAATGGTCAGCATGTGACCATTACCACGACGGACCTGCAATCCCGGCAAACCAGCGTCCTGAAAGAGGACGAAAACGCCCGGTTTCCGGACCTGGCGCGCGTCGTGCCCGCGTTTGACACCGATCCGACGATTGATCGCGTCACGGTCTGTCTGAGTCGCGCGGTCCTCGAGACGCTGCTCAAGGCGATGAAGGCCAGCGATCAACCCAAAGGCGATCCGACCGTCACCTTCACGCTTCCGCTCCCGAGCCCCACGACGCCCGACGGGCACGATCGGATCGTCGACAGTGCCCTCACGGCCAAGTGGACCGGGAACGAGTTGGACGGGTGGGCGGTCCTGATGCCGTGCCGCGTGCGGTAAGGCCCACGTCGATTGACCTCCGCGGGCGCCGCGGGGGTGAGCCGATGGGGCAATAACAACATGGAAGGGGAGACATCATGGGCGAATATGCGAACTATCGGGGGCAATCGATCAAGATCGGCACGTGCGAGGACATGTACTATCTGCGGTTCGATCAACGGTTCGCGGTGCATCGGGAAACGGGGAACGTCGATCCGGTGGCGGATCGCGGCGTGCTGCGGTTCCGGTTCCCATGGCCGAGTGAGGACGGGATCGCGCCTGGGGCGTTCGATCCGGCCTACAAACTCGTCACGATTCCCGGGTTGACGGCGCCGGCGGGCGTGGAGCACGGGTCCGTCCAATTCCGCGCGGAAGCGGCCGGCTATTTGGTAAGTCTGCCGTGCCCGGAAGGACTGCCAGACAACGCGCCGGGGCTGACGGCCGGGACGATTCCCGGGACGGCCTTCCGAATCGGCCGCAATGGGTTCCGCGGTGCGGTGCAGCTCGTCGCCCAGCGGTACCTCGAGGCCAGCGATCGGCTCGTGCCGGTCTTCCGCTGCGGCGGGTGCGATCGCATGTGGCGGGAAGAGGAGGACGCGCGGATCGAGGAAACCGCGATGTTGTGCCGGGCGGAAGCGGATCGGCGCGCGACCGACAGCGGCGCGAGCGCGGCCGAGTTCTGGCATGGGGTCGCGGATCGGCTCCTGGCCGGGGCGGCGATCGGCGCGGGCGTGTACTTTACGTGGTCCGCCATTGAACACATTTTCACCGAGGAGCGGGCGTCATGATCTGGCGGGAGTTTACCGAAGGGCTCGCCCACGTTGCCCAGCACGGACACACGCAAGGGCTTGAGGCGCATGTCGTGGCCAGTTTGCGCGGCCTGGCGATGATCACCGGGAGCGAAGCGGACGATAGCGGCGTCGTCCTGACAGGGACCGGCCGGAGCTGGTATCAGCGGACGACCGTCAATCCGGAGAATGAACGGCTCCTCCGGGTCTATGCGGAGGCGATCGATCGACTGTTTGACGAAACGACACTGGGAGACTGACACAAGGGAGACATCATGGTCACACTACGAACGATTCAGACCTGGAAACGGGCGCTCGTGCCGAAGGCGCCCGATCGGTGGGCGCTCTACTGCCATGACTGCGATGAGGAACGCGATCTCGACATCGGCGCGCAGGCGCCCGACACGCCGATCACCTGCGACGTCTGCGGCAACCCGCTGTATTTGTGCGTGCGGCGGGTGATCATGGTCGACGTCGAACACCTGGAGACGTTTCAGGCGCGGCTGGCGGCCTTTTGGGACGAGACGCACCCGAAACAGGCCGAGCGGCACTGTCCGCGGTGCGGGTCGAAACTGACCATCGTTGTGAAAAGCGGGCGACCGCCCACGGGAGGATAGGGAGATGACCACGGAAGTCGTAACCAAATGGGCCGTGATTCAGGCCATGCACCGCTACGGCGGCAGTTTCGCCCAAGCGATTGCCGACGCGTTCGACCGGGCCGACGACAACAATTTCGAGCGGCTCAAGATCGCCTTCCCAGAACTCTGGGACGAATACACCGACATGGCCCGCATCCTGGCGGAGCAGGGCCGAGGGCCGAAGTAATGCCCCTCCCACGTACGTTTGCCCGGGTCCGCTCGTTTGACATCGCCTGTCCAGACTGCGGGACGGTGAGCAGCCATACCGCCACGATGGACTGCGCGATTCGGGAACGGCAGCGCGTCCAGAAAACCAACCGGCGCGTCCGATCCCGGCGCGGCGAGTGGGACCCGCGGCACGGCCGGTGGCGGTGCCGCTGTTGCTACCACGTGTTCTTCATCGGGGTCGCCATCTGGCGCGGCGCGAGTCGCGGCCAAGTCGCGCAACCGCCCGGGGACACCATCCCGAGTTATGCCGAGAGTCAGATCCTCCGGGGCCTGGCGCTCGATGCCCGGGTCGGGACGGGCGGCCGAGCCCGGGCTAACTATGTGATCGACGGCGACGTCGACGCCGACCCGCCAAGGATTCACCCGCGGCGGACCGTGGAAGGCGATGCGTTCGACCTGGACATCGAAACAGACCTCGCCGCCGAGGACGAGGAGAAGGACAAGGTTGACAAGTTATGAGCG
>DATMZL010000027.1:0-5878 GCA_035607075.1 Polyangia bacterium | reverse complement strand
CTCCTTGCCGGTGCCGGTCTCACCGCGAATCAGGACCGCCGCGTCGGTGTCGGCGATCTGATCCACGCGCTCCAGCACAAGTCGCATGGCCGGGTGGTCGCCGATGACGGCCACACCAGCGGTCGGCCGCCCGGGCGCGCGTTCGGACGTGACGCGCGCGATCGCGTCTCGCAGCGCCGCCGTGTGGAAAGGTTTGGCGACGACGTTCGCCGCACCCGCCCGCAGCGCCTCGACGGCGCCCGCGACGGACCCGTGCGCGGTCAGCGCCAGCGCCGGGACGGCGGGCCGGCACGCCCGCGCCTTCATGATCACCGCCGCGCCCTCGCCGGCCGGTAGGCCCAGATCGACGACGACGAGGGAGAAATGCGCGCGTCCCAGGCGCGCGATGGCGCCCGCTGCGGTCGTGTTGGCGGCGGCGTCGAACCCCATCGCGCGGACGACGCCGACGACCACCGCGGTGATCTCCGGAGCGCTGCCGACGACGAGTACCGATTTCCCCATTTGCTCTAAGGTTCATCGGACTGCGGGGCGCGCCGCTTGAGGGCGACCCTTGTTGACAAGTCCGCAACAGCGTTCAGGAAATCGGGCGCGTCAGCCCGGAACCTCAGCCAATTCAGTCGCTTGCTGGGCGCTGCTGCCCGCGTTCGCGTCTGCTCAGGACGCGGCGCCCGTGGGCGGCGTCGACGGCGTCGGCGACGTGAGCGACGTGAGAATGTCCGCGCGTGGGTAAGACCCGAGCACCTTCAGCGTCTCGCACGACGCCCGCAGATCGGCGAGCGCCGCGGCCACGGGCTCGTCGCGTTCGTGCCCGTCGATGTCGACGAAGAACACGTACTCCCAGGGACGCCGCCGCGACGGGCGGCTCTCGATCTTGCTCATGTTGAGACCGCGCTGCGCGAACGCGCCGAGCACGCGGTACAGGATGCCGGGCTCGTCGCGCGTCACCAGCAGCAACGACGTCTTGTCCCGTCCCGTCGGCGTCGCCTGCTCGCGCCCGACGACCAGGAAGCGCGTCATGTTGTGCGCGAGGTCCTCGATGTTGCGGCGCAGGACCACCAGGTCGTAGAGCCGCGCCGCGATCTCGGCGCCGACCGCGGCGCCGCGCGCGTCGTCGTGCGCCAGCCGCGCGCCGTCGGTGGTCGAGCGCGACTCGACGATCGAAGCGCGCGGCAGGTGGGTCGCGAGCCAGCGCCGGCACTGCCCGGCCGCCACCGGGATCGAATAGACGCGCTCGATCTCCGTCAGCTCGACGCCGGCGCGGGCGAGCAAGCACATGTGAATCTCGAGGGCGATCTCGGCGCTGATCTTGAGATCGCTCTCCAGGAAAGTGTCGAAGGTGTGGATGATGCCGCCCTCGGTCGTGTTCTCGACGGGGACGACGCCGAAATCGGCGCCGCCGCGTGCGACCTCCTCGAACACGCCGGGGATGGTTCCGATCGGCGTCGCGCGCGCGGACAGGCCGAACTGCTGCTTGACCGCCATGTGCGAGAACGTCCCTTCGGGACCGAGGTAGGCGATGCGCACGCCCTTCTCCAGCGCAAGGCACGCGCTGAAGATCTCCTGGAAGACTGAACGAATCGCCTCGGTCGGAAACGGCCCCTTGTTCCCCGCCGACAGCCGATCGGCGATCTGCCGCTCGCGCGACGGGACGTAGAACGGAACTGCGAGCTCGCGTTTCAGCTCCGCGACCCGCCCGACGAGGCCGGCGCGTTCATTGAGCAGGGCGAGGATCCTGTCGTCGGACGCATCGATCTGTCCGCGCAGCTCGTCCAGCTCCTGCTTCGGGTCCTTGGCCACGACCCGGCAGCTTACTACACTGACCCCATGCGGCTGGCGACGCTCCGGGATGGGACGCGGGACGGGGCGCTCATCGTCGTGAGCCGCGAGGGCGACCGCTACGGCCGCGCGGCGGGCGCGACGCCCACGCTACAGGCTGCTCTCGACGATTGGGACCGCGCCGCGCCGGCGCTGGCAGCGCTGGCCGCGAAGCTCGACGCCGGCGGCGGCGAAGCGCTCGATGTCGCGCGCCTGGGCCCGCCGCTGCCGCGCGCGTACGAATGGATCGACGGCTCCGCGTTCCTCACCCACGTGAAACGTGTGCGGGCGGCGCGCGGCGCCTCGCCGCCCGCGACGCTCGAGACCGATCCGCTGGTCTACCAGGGCGGCTCGAGCGTTCTGGTGGGCCCGCGCGACGACATCCCGCTCGGCGATCCCGACTGGGGCCTCGACTTCGAGAGCGAGATCGCCGTGATCCTGGGCGACACGCCGCAGGGGACGCGCGCCGCGGACGCGGCCGCGCACGTGCGCCTCGTGATGCTCGTCAACGACATCACGCTGCGCAACCTGGTCGCCGACGAGCTGGCGAAGGGGTTCGGCTTCTTCCAGTCGAAGCCCGCGACAGCGTTCTCCCCGTTCGCTGTCACGCCCGACGAGCTGGGCCCGGCGTGGCGCGACGGGCGCGTCCACCTGACCGTGCGCACGACCTATAACGGCGCGCTGGCGGGCGATCCGAACGCCGGCGAGATGCACTTCTCGTTCTTCGATCTCGTCGCCCACATCGCGCGCACGCGCGCGTTCGCCGCCGGCACGATCCTGGGCAGCGGGACCGTGTCGAACGCCGACCGCGCGCGCGGCGTCTCCTGCCTCGTCGAGCGGCGCGCGCTCGAGCAGATCGACGGCGGCCGTGCTACCACCCCGTACATGGCCGCCGGCGACACGATCGCGATCGAGATGCGCGACGCCGGCGGGCGCGACGTGTGCGGCCGCATCGAGCAGCGCGTGCAGCGTGGGCAGCGTGGGCAGCGTGGGATGATCGCGTCGTGATCCTCTACGACTACTGGCGCTCAAGCTCGGCGTGGCGCGTGCGCATCGCGCTTCACTTCAAGGGCGTCGCGTTCGAGCGCCGGGTCGTCAACCTCTCCAAGGACGGCGGCAGCGAGCAGCACACCGACGCGTTCCGCGCGCTCAACCCGCTCAGCCAGGTGCCGGTGCTGATCCTCGACGACGGCGTCCACGCCGTAGCGCAGTCGATGGCGATCATCGCGTACCTCGAAGAGCGGTTCCCCACGCCGTCGCTGCTGCCGGCCGACCCGTGGCTGCGCGCGCGCGCCCGCCAGCTCGCCGAGATCGTCAACTCGGGCACGCAGCCGCTGCAGAACCTGTCCGTGCTCGATCACGCGCAGGCGCACGGGGTGGACGACCGTGACGGATGGGCGCGCCACTTCATCGCGCGCGGGCTGACGGCGCTCGAGACCGCGTCTCAGGAAACTGCGGGGACGTTCCTCGTCGGCGATGCGCTGAGCATCGCGGACGCGTACCTGGTTCCGCAGCTCTACAACGCCCGCCGATGGAAGGTCGACCTCGCGCCTTTCCCGACACTGGTCCGGATCGATGCCAGGTGTGCCGCGCTGCCGGCGTTCGTCGCCGCACACCCCGACGCGCAATCGGATGCACAACCTCCCGGCTGAAAACCGCCGAGACGTTCTCGCACGCGGGCGCACATGAAAATGGCACTTCAAAAAGCGTTGCTCTGATATTCTGTTGCGGCCTCGTGCGCCGCCTCCTGCTGATCACGCCCACTTTGTTTGCCGCTGCGGCATTTTGCCCGACCGCCGCGCGCGCCGATGATGCGACCGCGTCCGGCGAGGACAAACGACCGAACGCCGCGCTGGCCGCGTGCGCCTCCGGCGACGTCGCGAAGGGGATCTCGATCCTCGGCGAGCTGTACGCCGAGACGCGCAACCCGTCTTTCGTCTTCAACCAGGGCCGCTGCTACCAGAAGAACAACCAGCTGGAGCAGGCGCGCAGCAGCTTCTCCGAGTACATCCGCATCGGAACGAACGAGCCGCCGGAGGACATCCAGCGCGCGAACGCGTTCGTCAAGGAGATCGACGACGCGCTCGCGCGCCAGCGCGCCAGCCAACCGGCGGCCGTGACGACCGCGCCCACCAGCGCGCCTTCTGACGGCGGAAAAGCGGCGCTGCGGATCAGCAGCGTCGTGCTCGCGGCGGTGGGCGTCGTCGCGGTCGGCTTCGGCGCGTTCATGAGCATGAAGGTCAACTCCACGAACGACGACCTGAAGAAGGAGTTCGCCCAGCCCTACGTCACCGACGTCGCGCGGGTGCAGCAGCTCCAGTCCGACGGCGACCGCTACCAGACCCTGCAGTGGGTCGGCTACGGCGTCGGCGCGGCCGCTGTCGCCGGTGCGGTGACAACGTTCATCCTCGGTGGCTACAAGTTTCCGTGGTCGGCGGCAACGTCGGACCGCGTGGCTGTGGACCTGGCGCCTTCCCTGTCACCCGACGGCGGCGGCGCCTTCATCCGGATGCGGTTTTGAGGAACGCGGACGTGTCGCGCCCCAGCCGTCTCGTCCCGGTCCTCTCACTGGCCGCCGCCACAATCGCCCTCGCGCTGGGCGTCGCCGGCTGCAAGGTCGATCCGATCCCGAGCGCGCGCGTCATCTGCGATCCCAACTCGCCGCGATGCCCGTCGGGCACCTTCTGCGAGCAGGTCAGGGATGCGCAGATCCAGGTGGGCGTCTGCTGCCGCGTATCGGGCTGCACCGACGGGCTGACCGCCGACCAGATCGGCGCGATCGTCGACGCGGGCGTGGGGTCGGGCCTGGTGGACGGCGGCGCGACGTGCGTCGAGGAATCGTGCAACACGAATCCCGGTTACCCGTGCCTCGAGGGCCGCATCGAATGCGGAACCGACAGCCGCGCCTGCAAGGACGGCCCGAAGGCGCGCGACGGCACGCCCTGCGCCACGGACAAGCTGTGCGTCAACGGCGTGTGCAGCGTCTGCACCGCCGGGACGCCCTGCACGACCAACAGCGATGCGTGCCGGGCCGGCGTCATCGTCTGCGATCCGGTCGGTTGCATGAACAGCACCGCCAAGAGCCCGGGCGCCAGCTGCGGCATGGGCCAGGTGTGCAGCGCCGCTGGAACCTGCATTCCGTGCGCGCCGGGCGCGGCGTGCACCACCAACCCCAACAACCCCTGCAAGAAGGGCGCGATCTCGTGCTCGACGGGCGCGCCGCAGTGTCTCGACGACATGAGCGCGCCCGACGGAACCTTCTGCGGCGTCGACAAGACGTGCAAGAACGGCGCGTGCTCGACCTGCGCGGCCGGGACCGTCTGCACCAGCAACCCGGGCGGCATCTGCAAGCTCGGCATCGTGTCGTGCGCGTCCGCCGGTTCCGGCTGCATCGACGGTGACAGCGCCAACGCCGGCATCGCCTGCGGCTCGAACATGGTGTGCAACGGCAACGGCCAGTGCGTGATGTGCGAGTCGGGCAAGGCCTGCGCGATGAATCCCGGCGCGCCGTGCAAGACCGGCGTCATCGACTGCTCGATGGGCGCGCCGCGCTGCCTCGACGCCGGCAACACGGCGGCGGGGACCACCTGCGGGACGAACCAGGTGTGCAACGGCACCGGCATCTGCGTGTCGTGCACGGCGGGGACCGCGTGCACCACCAACCCGTCGGTCTGCCGGAACGGCGTCACGTCGTGCGTGACGGGCACTCAGGCGTGCATCGACGGCATGAACAAGCCCGCGACGGCGACCTGCCCCGGCGGCCCGAACTGCGACGGCAACGGCTTCTGCGGCGTGTGCATGCCCAACCAGACCTGCACCGGCAATCCGACCGCCTGCAAGCTGGGCACGACGATGTGCAACGGCAACGCGACCACCTGCATCGACGGCGCGAACAGCCCGGCCGGCACCAGCTGTGGCGTGGGCATGGTCTGTAACGGCACCGGCACCTGCGCCGCGTGCAGCTCGGGACAGCCGTGCACAGGCAATCCGAACGCGTGCAAGAGCGGCGTGACGTCCTGTGCGACGGGCGCGCAGACCTGCGTCGACGACGCGAACAAAGCCG
>DATMZL010001047.1:0-5199 GCA_035607075.1 Polyangia bacterium | reverse complement strand
CGGCAGGATGACTGGTGTTCCCGCTACCCGGGCCTGTATGTACTGCGCGCACAGCGCCTCGATCTCCTCGGCCAGCGCCCGCGCGGACGCGAGGTCGGCCCCGAGCGCGAGCAACCCGTGGTTGGCGAGCAGGCAGGCCCGGCGCCCGCCCGACAGCGCCGCGAGCGCGTTGCGCGACAGCGCGGCCGTCCCGTAGGTCGCGTAATGCGCGCAGCGGATGTCGTCGCCGCCCGCCTTCGCGACCATGTAGTGGAACGCGGGGATGCGCCGGCGCAGGCAGGACAGCGCCGTCGCTGCCGTCGAGTGCGTGTGGACGACGGCGCCGACGTCGGGGCGGCTGCGGTAGAGGTCGCGGTGGATGCGCCATTCGCTGGACGGCGCCAGCCGCCCGCGCGCGCGCCCGTCCGCGGTGACGAACGCGATCGAGGCGGCGTCGACCTCGTCGCACGGCACGCCGGTCGGGGTGATCAGCATGCCGCCCGCCGCCCGCGCGGACACGTTGCCGGACGTGCCCGCGTACAACCCGCGCGCCATGAGCCAGCGAACCGTTTCGGTGACGGAGCGTCGCGCGCGCGCCTCGGTCACGGCGCGCCTTTCGCCGCGGCGCGCTCGGGGAAGAGCTGCGCGAGCCCCTCGCGCGACGCGGGCGCGACGCCACGTTCGGTGATGATGCCGGTGACCAGACGCGCCGGCGTGACGTCGAAGCCGGGGTTGTGCACGGGGCTGGCCGACGGCGTGACGCGCACGCGCGCCGCGTAGCCCGACGTCGTTGCGCCAGCGATCGTCGTGACCTCGTCGTGCGATCGCTCCTCGATCGGGATGCGGCGCGCGCCGTCGGCGGCGTCGATCGTCCAATCGATCGACGGCGAAGGTGCCGCCACGTAGAACGGGACGCCACAGTCGTGCGCGGCGAGCGCCTTCAAGTAGGTGCCGATCTTGTTGACGACGTCGCCGACGGCGGTCGTCCGGTCGGTGCCGACCAGCACGAGGTCGACCTGTCCCCGTTGCATCAGGTGCCCGCCCGCATTGTCGACGATGACCGTATGTGGCACGCCGTGCGCGCCGAGCTCCCACGCCGTCAGCGCGGCGCCCTGGTTGCGCGGGCGCGTCTCGTCGACCCAGACGTGAACGGGCACGCCGGCGTCGTGCGCCGCATAGACGCCCGCCAGCGCCGTTCCCCAGTCGACGGTCGCGAGCCAGCCCGCGTTGCAATGGGTGAGCACCTGCACCTTTTCACCGGGGCGGCGCGCGGCGACGTCCTTGATCAGCGTCAGCGCGTGCGCGCCGATCGCGCGGTTGATCGCGACGTCCTCGTCGGCGATCGCGTCCGCTGCGGCGCGCGCGGCGGCGGCCCGTGCGGCGGGCGCCAGCGGCGCGATTCGATCCCGGACCGTGTCCAGCGCCCAGCGCAGATTGACGGCCGTCGGCCGGGTCGCGAGCAGAGCTGTGCGCGCGGCTTCGAGCGCGCCATCGGACGCGTCCTTCCGCATGGCCAGCCACAGCCCGTAGGCGGCCGCCGCGCCGATCAGGGGCGCCCTGCGCACTTGTATGGTGGCGATCGCGTTCGCCACGTCGGCGGCGGTGCGCAGCTGGCGGGTGACGAACGCGTGTGGCAGCGCGGTCTGGTCGATGATCTCGACGGCATCCGTCTTCGCGGCGATCGTCCTGGTCGGTTTGCCCTGAACGTTCATGAAGTCGCGGAATCCTCGCACGACTCGTGGCGGGGGCTTCAGCCCGATGTTCAATTTTCAACAGCGCATGATCGTGTCACTGGCTGCGCAATCGCGTGCCGCGGGCGCACACGCGCGCGGCGATCGCGGGCGGGGTGGCGGCGCCGTCAGGCGACCGCGCGTCGGCACGCCGAGTGCAATCGTGGTCCGCATGCCCACCACGAACAAGATGACCGTCCTCGCTTTCACCATCGCGACCGTCGCATTCACATTCACCTTGGCCTCGACGTCGGCGGCTCACGCGCAAACGACGCCCGCGCCCGCGCCCGATCCGGCGGGGCTCGTGCAGGCCGCACCGGCCGCGCCCGCGGTGGGCGCCACGTCCGCTGATCCGAACATCGACCGTGGCTTCTTGCTGCCGACGGCGATGACCCAACCCGCTGGAAGCATCACGTACAACAACTACGAGCTGCTGCTCCACGGTGTCACCTACGGCATCACGGATCGCGTGCAGGGTTCGGTGACCGTCCTGTCGCCCATCGTGCGCGACATGCCGCTCGTCGGTTTCGCCGCCGTGAAGGGGCAGATCGTCGCGACCGATCGCTTCCACCTGGCGCTGCAGGGCTCGTTCGGCGTGGGCCACGCGTTCAACGTGGCGGACGGCGACGCCAGCGTGTACAGCGTGGGCGCTGGTGCGTTCGCCAGTATTTGTTTGCGGCAGGATTGCTCGTCGCTGCTGTTCGTCAGCGCGATTTATCAGTTGGGTATGTTTATTGTGGGTGCCGATTCGGCGTATTTTGTGCTGTACAGCGGGTCGATCGTTCATCGCGTCGGTCGTCACGTGAAGCTGCTGGGCGAGGTCGCGTCGGGGGCGGGTGGCACCGGCGTCACCGGCAACAACGAGAACCTCGACGGCCTGCTGGTCGGCTACGGCGTTCGCTTTCACACGGATAGCATCGCGGCCGATGTGGGCTTCGTGAAGCCGATCGCCACGGGCGGCGGCGGCGATGACTTCCTGGTCGGCCTGCCGTTCGCAAGCGTGTCCTACCGCTGGGACTGACGACGGACGCGCCACCCGGCTCGCGGGTTCGGGTAACATCGGCGCGATGACCGGATGGCCCCCGCCGCCGCGTGGCGTCTTCGTCGGCTTCGGGCTGTTGCTCGCCGCGGCGATCTCGTGTCGCGAGGGCGGCTCGGGCGGCTCGGGCGGGTCCGGATCGACGGGCGGCGCGGGCGGCAAGTCGGGAGCCGGCGGGCAGGGTGGCGTGGCCGCCGGAGGTGGCGCGGGCGGGATCGCGGGTGCGCCGGGCGCAGGCGGCGACGGCGGGGGCGGCGGCGCGACGGCTGGTTCCGCTGGAACCGGCGACGCGCAAGCGGGCGCGGGCGGCATCGCCGGCGCGGCCGTCGGCGGCGCGGGCGGCGTGGCGGGTACGGGCGGTGCGAGCGGCGCAGGTGGAGCCGGTCCTGGCGGTGCGGCCGGCGCGGGCGGGCGGGGCGGCGCGAGCGCAGGCGGTACAGGCGGAGGCGGAGGAACCGGCGGCGCGCGCCCGACGGTGACGGCCGCGCCGGGAACGACGCTGATCAAGATCAACACCGCCGTGCGCCACCAGACGTTCGAGGGCTGGGGCACCAGCCTCTGCTGGTGGGCGAATCACGTCGGCGGCTGGAGCGCCAGCGCGCGCGACGCGGTCGTCGACGCCGTCGTCGATCCGACGAACGGGATGGGCTTCAACATCTTCCGCTACAACATCGGCGGCGGCGAGAACCCGGCCCACGACCACATGCGGCAGTACGGGGAGATGCCCGGCTTCCAGGCGTCGGACGGAACCTGGGACTGGACCGCCGACGCGAACCAGCGCGCCGTCTTGCAGAGCATCGTCGCGCGCGCGCCGAACGCGATCCTGGAGGCCTTCTCGAATTCGCCGCCGTACTGGATGACGAAGAGCGGCTGCGCCTCCGGCAACACCGACGGCAGCAACAACCTCAAAGACGATTCCTACGACGCGTTCGCCGACTACTTGACGGAAGTCGTGAAGCACTTCAGCGACAGCTGGGCGATCACGTTCCGCACGGTGGAACCGCTGAACGAGCCGAACGCCAGCTGGTGGACCGCGAACGGCAACCAGGAAGGCTGCCACTTCGCGCCCAGCAACCAGCAGACGATCATCAAGGCCGTCGGCGCGAAGCTGGCCGCGAAGGGGCTGACCGCGACGACGGTTAGCGCATCCGACGAGAACAGCATCGACGACGCCTACAACAACATCCGCACGTTCGACACGGCGACGCTGGCCGCCATGTCCCAGATCAACGTGCACAGCTACAGCGGCAGCCGGCGCGCCGAGGTCCGATCGCTGGCGACCATGCGCGCCAAGCGCCTCTGGCAGTCCGAGTCCGGGCCGCTGAACGTCACGCTCGCCGACGACACCGAGGCCGCGCTGTTCATGGCGGGGCGGATCATCACCGACCTGCGCGACATGCAGGCCGAGGCGTGGGTCGACTGGCAGGTCGGCGACCCCAGCCGGAACTGGGCCTGCTTCGCGCTGAACGACTCGCGCCAGACGTTCACGAACACGAAGCGCTTCTACATGCAGGCCGGATTCGCCCGCACCATCCGTCCCGGCGCGACGTTCGTCGACGTGAACAACCCCGACATGGTCGCAGCCGTCAGCGCCGACGGCCACACGCTGGCGCTGGTCGTCCGCAACGGCGACACCGCCGCCAGCAAGGGCTTCACCTTCGACCTGACGGCGCTTCCGTCGGCCGCCGCGACGGCCGACGCGCGCCGCACCTCGCGCTCCGAGAACCTGGTCTCGCTCGCCGCCGTCCCGATCCAGAACTGGAGCTTCGTCGCCACGGTGACGCCTGGCTCGGTCACGACGTTCGTGATCGCGATGCCCTGAGCGCGGTCACTCCGGCGCCTTCCACGCCGGATTCCAGGCGACTTCCCACAGGTGGTGGTCCGGGTCCTGGAAATAGCCCGCGTAGCCGCCGTAGAAGGTGTCCGCCGCCGGCTTGACGATGATGGCGCCGGCGCGGCGCGCTTCGTTCATGACGGCGTCCACCTCGGCGCGCGACGAAACGTTGTGCCCGAGGGCGAACTCCGTGGTGCTCGGCGGGCCGACCGGCAGGCCCGCGTCATGCGCCAGGCTCGCGCGGGGCCACAGCGCCAGCTTGCAGCCACCCTCCAGATCGAAGAACGCGACCGCGCCGTGTTCGAACTGCGTCCCGATGATGCCATCGGTCTTCAAGCCCAGACCGTCGCGGTAAAACGCGAGCGACCTGTCCAGGTCCTCGACGCCGATCGTTATGAGGGTGATGCGCGGTTTCATGAGCAGGCGTACAATCGCACTGTGATTGATCTCTTATCTATCTTAAGGAAGGTTGGGGTCGTAGTCGCGGTGGTGTGGGCCGGCGGCTGCTTTGTTTCGACCACTTCACCCACGTACACCACGCCCTCGGACCTGTCACCCACAGGCAAGGCGCGCCTCGCCGACTACTGCGGGAAGCGGATGTCGTGTTCGGTGGACCA
>DATMZL010001596.1:0-3622 GCA_035607075.1 Polyangia bacterium | reverse complement strand
CACCATGCCGCCGGTCGAGCCTTTCGCGATGAGGGCTTCCAACCCGGCGGGCAGTTCCATCTCGGGGCTCAGCGCGAGCGCCGCCGCCAGTTCGGTGGTGATGGCCCCGGCGTGCTGCATCGTCCCATGCGGCTGCAGTGTGTCTTCCAGCCCCCCGTAGAACGGTGCCGCCTCACGCCGCGTGCGCTGCTCTTCGGCGCGCTTCATCAGCGCGGCCTCTTGCGCCGTCGGCGTCACCGCGCCGGTCAGCGGGTCGGCCTTCTGCGACGACGGCGGCACGATGATGTCCGCTTCGTCATCGAGGCCGAACGCGTTCTTCACCGCGTCCTTGCCGCTCCAGTCCTCCGACGCGCCGCGCACGACGCCCGTCGGGTCGTGCGTCAGCACGCCGTGGCCGATGTTGTAGCCGAACTGTCCGAGCTTCTTCGCACCGCCCGTGAAGAAGTCGTGCGTGCCCTGCGAGAGCGCGTCGAGGCCGCTCACGAGCGCGTTGTCGCTGCCCGTCAGTTCGCTCAGCGTGACGCCGCCCTCGGCAGGGTTGTAGGTCATCAGGTCCGAGAGCGTCTGCCCGACGCGCCCCTCGGAGAGCGGCGTGATCTCGTGCTGCCGCTTGCGCGGCTTCACGCCCGCGCGCACCGCTGCCGCCGCGTGCGACGCCATCGGCTTCATCGCCGGAGGCAGCGAGACGACCTCGACCTCGTTGGGATCTAGATTGACGATCTCGTCGTCGGGCATGGGGTTCTCAGAAGTACTGGTCGATGCGCTGCGACTTCAGCGATCCGTCGGGGTTCACGCCGATCACCTGATACGTCTTGTTCCCCTTCCGCACGATGGCGCCCTTCGGCGGCGCCGCGCCCGTGGTCTTCGCGGGCGCCGTGGCCGTCGGCGGCGGCGCACCCGCGCGGATCGCAGCGGGCGTGCGTGCGGCGTCGCTCGCCTGCGGCGGCACAATGGGCGACTCCGTCGGCGCGCGCGGCGTCGGCTTCGGCGTCCCGGCGCTCTCCGGCAGCGGGCGCGACTCGTTCTCCACGTCGAGCGTGCGGTAGGACGAGGTGTCGTTCACGCTGCCCTGCGGCGAGAGGAACAGCCCCGGCGCGACCTTGTAGGCGCGCAACTGCTGCGCCGAGTTGTCGAACAACTGCTGCTGCCCCTTCGCGAGGCTGGAGTAGAGCCGATGCGCGCCGCCGACGATCTCCAGCGTCTGCTTCTTCGTGAGGCGCAGCGCCGTGTTGCCGAGCAGGTTGTTGTATTGCATCCGCAGCGAGTCGGGCACGCCGCGCGCGTTGCTGACCTGCGCCTGCTCGCCCTCGCGCACGGTGGACCCCGGGTCGAGCATCTTCATCCACGCGAACACCATCGCGATGTCGCCCTCGGAGGTCTGCGGCCCGCTCGCGAGTGACGTGATGGTGTCGTAGGCTTGCGCGCGCTGGTTGAACGGCTGCGACGCCTTCTCGTAGCGCGACGCCACGCCCATGCCGAAGCGGAGTTGCCCGGGGTTCAGGTTGCTCACGCCGTCAGGGTGCCCACCGTTCAGCAGCTTCTGTCGCTGCAACTGCAGCAGCGCGAGGCGCGCCTGCGTGATCTGCTTCGTCAGTTCGTCAGGCGGCTTCGCGCTCGCCTTCGCGAACTCCTGCAGCGCCTGCAGCCGATACGCCGCGCGCTGCTCCGAGTCGGGTTCCTTGCCCGCGCTCTCGCGATACCCGTCCACGAGATCCTGAAAGATCGCGTTCGCGTCGGTCTTCGATGACGAGATGCCGTCGGGCGCGCCGGGCACCGGCTTCGCGATGTTGCCGAGCGCGGCCAGTTCGCCGAGGGTCATCAACTTCCCTCGGAACATGATCGAGTTGCCCGCGTTCATCTTCGCCACGTCGAACGTGCTGCCGGGGTTGTTCGCGCGAAGCTCGGCCATCGCCTCCTTGTAGACCTTCGTCGCCTGCGCCGCGATCTTCTCCTTCGCGCCGGGGATCATCCCGCCGGGCATCGCGTCCATCGCATCGACGCCGAAGGGCGCGTAGATCTTCCGCTGCGACGCGAGCCACTGCCGCGCCACGTCGGGGTCTTCGAACTCTGCGGCCTTCTTCGCAAGCTCGGAGAGGATCGACGCGCGGTCCTTCGCGTGCGACCACGACTGGTTGTAGAGCGCCACGTCGCGCGCGTACTGCTGCTTGCTCCGCTCGTAGCGCAGCAGGCCCATCTGCCGCTGCTGCTGGTTGAACTGCTCGTTGCCAGTCGCGGCGCCGTGCATCACGCCCGCCGCCGCCATCTTCCCGCCGGTCAGCCCGGCGATGAGCGCGGCGATGCCGGGGATCGCGGCCTGCAGCACGCTGCGCTTGCGCGACGGGTAGAGCGACCGCTCATCGAGCACGGGCGCCTCGGGCATCTTCAGCCGCGAGAGCGCGCCCGCCGCAGGCCCGTCCAGCCCGTCGCTGCCCGCCGTCGTCGCCGCGTCATCGACGCCTGCTACGTCGGCCCGTGCGGCCCCGAGCGCGTCTTCATCCACCGCAGGCTGTTCGCCGAGGCCCATGTTCGCTTGCAGGTCCGCGCCGAGGCCCGGGATCGCCGCGTCTTCGTCGTGTGCGGGCGCGTCGCTGCCGCCCGCGTCTTCATCGTGCGCGGGCGCGTCGTCGCCGCCGTAGCCGGTCGGCTGCGCGCCGCCGCCGCTGAAGTTGATGTTGCCGAGCGCCTGCGCGACGGCGCCGAGCGCACCGCCGCTGCCATCCGCCGTCAGCGAAGGCAGGCGCGTGAACTGCTCCTCCTCCTCCGGCTGCTGCGGCTGCATCATCTGCGGCGCGCCCTGCAGCAGCGCGGCGAGCGGGTTCGGGTTCCCGAGCAGTCGCTGGAAGGTGTCCATCGCCTACCCGTTCCGGTTGTTGAGATACGCGTTGAGCGCCGACGACCCGATCTGGCCCGCCGCGCCCCACACGGCGGCGTTCTGCTGCCCCCGAATCTGATCCTGCTGGTTCTGGTTCTGCTGCATCTGCGAGTACTGGTTGAAGATCGACCCGGCGGTCGGCCCGCCCGCGAGCACCGACTGCAGCGCGCTCATGCGCTGCTGCGCGATGGCGCTCGGCAGTGCGCTCGTCTCCAGCAGGCTCGCGCCGCGCTGGTCGTCGTCCAGATACTGCTGCCGCCGCAGCGAGGCCATCGTGGTCGCCGCGTTCAGCCCCATGCCCTGCTGCTGCACGAGCGCCGACAGCACGTTGCCGAGGATGCCCGCGCGCGTGCTCTGCCACTGCTGCGCGAGCGCCGCGTCCTCACCGCCGCGCTGCGCGAGGTTCCCTGACATCGAGACGGCAGTGTCGCGCCGCCGGTTCCGCTCGTCGGTGACGTACTGCAGCATCTGCTGCGTCTGCATCGCCCGGGCCTTCTGGTAGCCCATGCTCGTCTCAGCACCGAGCGCCTGCGCCACGCCGCTCGACGGCGCCAGTCCGCGCGAGGCCATCTGCGCGGCGTTCTGCTGGTAGGCGCTGTCGCGGTCCTGCGCCATCGAGTCGAAGAAGCGCGCTTTGAGCGCGGCCTCGTCGCTGGTCGAGAACGGGTCCGCGTTCAGTTCCTTCATCCGCTGCGTCGTCGCTTTCGCGAACTGCGGCGTGTACTGGTTCGTCGCGCCCGACTGACTCGC
>DATMZL010001127.1:0-7158 GCA_035607075.1 Polyangia bacterium | reverse complement strand
CATCGCGTCGTCGACGATGCGGCGACCGACGCGCCGTCGCAGATGCTTGCGCTGCAGGCGCAGCGGTCCAAGCAGTCGGTAGAGCACCAGGCCCACGATCGGCAGGAAGACGAACACCAGCAGCCAGGCGAGCGTCGCTGCCGCCGATCGGCGCTGCAACAAGATGACGCCCGCCGCGAACACGGTCCAGACCGTCGCGAGCGCCGTCACGATCGCCCAGGTCATGAGGTGCGCATGCTAGCGTGGGGGCCGCGCGCATGTCTCGTCGGTTCGTGCCAGCGTTGTTGGTCCTTCTCGCGTCGGTTGTCGCCGGCTGCCGCCCATCGATCACCGAGGTCGTCGTCGTGCTGCAGAGCGACCTCGTCGTTCCCGCCGACGCCGACGCCATCCAGGTCGCCATGGACGCCGGGCCTGCGGCGCCGATGATCGGTCAGCGGGGCGCCGCCGCCATCATGAACGGCCTGACCGCCGGGTTTCCGCTCGCGATCGGGTTCACCTCGGGGGGCATGACGCCGAACTTCTCGCTCGTCGTGCAGCTACAGCTGCAGAGCCGCGCCGGCGGTCCGCCGAGCATCGTCGTCAGCCGGACGATCTCCGACATCCGCTTCGTCGACGAGAAGACGATGATGGTCGTGGTACCGCTCCTGCGGGCGTGCGCCTGCGACGGGACGTCCTGCCCCAGCGCCGGCGATCCCGCTTGCGACGCGATCCGGACGCCGACGCTGCAGCCATTCGACCCGGCGGTGGCGCCGCCGAGCACGATGATGACTGGGCCATACATCCAGCTCTGAACATGATGCCCGCGTCGCTCATTCTCGCCGCCGCCCTCGCAACCTGGGGGCCGATCAAGATGGGAACCCTGAGAGGGTTCCCATACCCTCCCGCGATGTTGCGCGGCGAGCAGAGCTCGCCGGCTCCACACGCGATCATACCCGCACCCGATTCCGCACCGGGACCGGCGCCCGAACCGATCGTGCCCGTCGCGAGCGCGCCGCCGTCGCACCCACCGCCGGTGCTGGCCGCGCCGATACCGCCTCCGCGGCCCGTCGCCCACCCCGCGATCGACCAGCGCGCGTCCCCGCCCGCGCCGCCGCCACCGAAAAAGAAGCCGCTCTACAGGCGCTGGCAGTTCTGGGTGGCCGCGGGCGTCGCGTTTTCGGCCGCGGTCGGCATGGCGCTCGTTGCGACGCGGGACGAGCCCCAGCCGTACACCGGTAACGTGTCGCCGTACATCGTCTCGTTCCGCTGACGCGCGCAACGGCAGCGCCGCACGCGCGTGATCTTCGTCGGTTGCGCCGCGGCCGCGGCGGTGGTTTGTTGGTTTCCCGACGCTGATGCGCGCTTGCTCGAGCAGATTGTTTGCGCTGGCGTGGCTCGCCGCCGGCGCCGCCGCGTGCTTGCCGCGCGGCGATCCGCCCGCAGGCCGGCAGATCATCGCCGATCGAACCACCGTGCTCGCAGGGATCGTGCCGCCGACGGGCGACGGAACAGTTCGCGTGCTCGTCATGCGGTCCAGCCCCGACGCCAAGGCGAGCGATGTCTACGTCGTCTCGGTGCCGTCGAACGGCGCGCCGCCGTCGGAGCGCCGGCTCGCGACGGTCGAGGTGAGCTTCAACGGCATCTGTCTGCCCGGCGCGGGCGCCTGCTTCGTCCACGATGCGCGCGGGCGGCTCTTTTTTACCACCAACTACGATCAGACGACGGGCGCCGCCGACGTCGCGCGGATCGATCCTGTGACCGGCGACCGCCTGGATATCCCCGGTGGCAACTACGTGCTCTCGCCCAGCGGCCGGCGCTTGCTGGCGTTCGCGATGATGGGCCGCGGAACCGTCTCCGGCGCCACGTTGTACGAGGCCGATGACACCGCCACCGTCATCGACGGGTCTGACGTCTTTTTCATGGGCGAGGACGTCTATTACCTGACCGCGCAGAAGGACCTGATGCGCATCGTTCCGGGCGGCGCACCCCAGCTGATGGCGTCGGGGATTGCGTCTTTCGGCGTCCAGGCCGCCCCTTTGCTGGTGATGCTGGCCCGGCCGACGGCGGATCCCACTGTGAACACGTTCTCGATCCTCGATCCGGTGACGCTCGAGGAAACGCCGTCGCCCTTCGGGAGCGACCGGTTCACCGTGTCGCCCGACGGGCGCTGGCTGCTGAACGTCGAGTACAACTCCGATTTTTCCGGCTCGACGTACACCTTCTTCGATCGCGTGACGGGCACCGAGGACGTCTGGGAGGTGCCCGCGGCCATCGCCGGCGGATACGAGTGGCGACCGGGCCACGACGAGATCTGGATCGGGGACGGCCAGGCCGTACC
The DNA here is from genome assembly GCA_035607075.1 of Polyangia bacterium. Lineage (GTDB taxonomy): Bacteria > Myxococcota_A > Polyangia > Fen-1088 > Fen-1088 > JADGRB01. Next base: position 4,841 of record DATMZL010001127.1, on the reverse strand, counting down.
CCCGTCGACCGTGATCAAGAAGCCTGGCGTGCCCCCGGTTTCCGTCGCCGCCTGGATGTTCCCGTTGTCGGACGCGTCAGGGGGAATCAGCTCTTCGTTCACGCGCGACGGCGTGTACTGGTTTTCGGCGATATCCGGGCTAGAGGTCGGCCACCCGAGGATCCAGGTCGGTTCGGCCGACGATCTGAACGCGCCGCGCTTCGATCTCGTGCCGGACGGCAACCTCAACTACGCATACTGGCAGCTGGCGGACGGGCGAATCCTGATCCCGACGTTCGTCCGGGGCCCGACGCGCACCGACATCTTCGTGATCGATCCGCGCAACGGCGATACGCGCCTGCTCGGCACGGAGGGCATGGTCACGGCCGTCGGGCAGACGCGCCTCCTCGCCACCCTGCATGTCGTCGACGGCCTCGGCGATCTGACGGCGATCGAGCTCGCGACCGGGAGAAAGACGGCGCTCGCGCCCGAGTGCAGTGTGGGGGCGGTTGTCGAGCCGCAGGGCGCCGATCCCGTCGCGCCCGGCGCACACGTCGCGTATCAGTTCCGGGCGCGGTTCGCGTCGCCGTACGACGGCATCTGGATCGCGACCGTCCCGTGATCACGTCCGGCGCCCTTCTCGCGGTGGCGTTACTGTTGGACGGAGGCGTCGCCGGCGTGCGCGACGCCGCCGTCGACGGCGCGACGGAGGCCGGAAGGGCCGACGCCGGCACCGCGGACGCGACGCCCGCCGGGACGCCGCCCATACCGATGGGGCGGCTCGTCGGGCGCGTGCTCGCGAAGGGCACGCGCGCGCCGATCGCCGGCGCCTCGCTGACAGCGGACGTCAGCGAGGTCGGCACCACCGACGCCCACGGCGACTTCGAGGTCTCCGTTCCTTGCGGTCACCGGCGGTTCACGATCCAGGCGCCCGGCTTCGAACGGCTGACGACCGACGTCGACGTCTGCGTCGAGGCGCAACCGTCGCTGACGCTGCGGCTCGCGCCCAGCACGTCGGGACCGGCGTTCGAGACCGTGGTGCGGTCGAAGCCCGCCCAGCCCGAAGTGCGGCTCGCGGGCGAGGAGCTGATCCAGACGCCGGGCACGCTGGGCGATCCGTTTCGCGCGATCGAATCGCTGCCCGGCGTCGCGACGATCGCCTGGCCGGCCCCGATCTACGCCGTGCGCGGCTCGAACCCGGGGAACACGGGCTTCTTCCTGGACGGCATCCGGGTTCCGGCGCTGTTTCACTTCGCGCTCGGTCCGTCGGTGATTCACCCGTACTTCTTCGACAGCCTGGAATTCTATCCAGGCGGCTACCCGGCCCGGTTCGGGCGCTACGCCGCCGGCCTCGTCGCGGCGGACACGCGCGCGCCCGCCACCGATCGAATCCATTCGTCCGTCGACGTCCGCCTGTTCGACGCCGGGGCGATGGTCTCCGCGCCACTGCCGGACAACGGCGCCGTCGCCGTCGCGGGCCGCTACTCGTACACCGCCCTCCTGATCTCGCTGCTGAATCAGGACGTCCGCGTCGAGTACTGGGACTACCAGCTGCGCGCCGACCGGCGCGTCGGGCCGTTTCAGCTGACGCTGCTCGCGTTCGGCTCGAACGACGTGCTGGTCCCCAAACAATCGGACAAGCTGCGTGAGGTCGACCTCGGTTTCCACCGCGTCAGCCTGCGCGCCGCCGTTCCGCTGCTGGGCGGCCGCCTCCAGGGCTCGCTCGCCGTCGGCGCCGATCACAGCCGGGCGCCGGTCGTCGACACGTTCCCGGTGACCGTCGACGCGAAGAGCGCGTCGCCACGGCTAACGTTCCTGCGTTCCTTCGGACCCGCGGACGTCACGCTGGGCTTCGACGGCGAGCTGGCCCGCTACGAGCCGGTCGTGATCGGTACGCTCCAACCGTCGGGCGACTGGGACCTCGCGCAGCGTCGGGACGCGTATCTTCTCGCCGGCTTCACCTCGGCAACGGTGCGCGCGGGCCGCCGGCTGACGCTGACGCCGGAGCTCCGGCTGGACAGCTACGACGTCAACGGCACATACGCCCGCGATCTCGCGCCCCGGCTGACCGCGCGGCTCGCGCTGCGCGACGACACCGCGCTGCGCTTCACCGGCGGCCGCTTCACGCAGCTGCCTTCGTTGCCCCTGCAGGTCCCCGGCGTCGACGCGTTCGGCTTGCGCCTGCTTGGGTTGCAGAGCTCGTGGCAGGCGTCGCTGGCGCTCGAGACGAATCGCTTCGCGGCGATCGAGCTCGGTGTGACCACTTATGTCCAGCGCTACGTCCTCACCGATCTCCGCGATCCGAGGCCCAGCGATCCCGATCCGCTCGCCGACGACTTCCTGATCAGGCGAGACGCGCTGTCGTACGGCGTCGAGCTGCTCGCGCGCCGGCCGCCGACGCAACGGCTGCACGGCTGGCTTTCGTACACGCTTTCGAACAACCTGCGCGCGTTCGGCGGCGGCGCCATCGGTCCGTCCGACTGGGACCAGCGCCACATCTTCAATCTGGTCGTCGGCTATCGCTGGAACCGCACGACCCTCGGCGGGCGCGCGCACTACAACACCGGGCGGCCTTACATCGTCACCGACAGTACGGGCGAGCACTTCCAGCGCCTGCCGTCCTTCTATCAGGTCGACCTGAGGGTCGATCGCCGTTTCATCTATGACAAGTTCCTGCTGAACTTCTACGTCGAGCTGGTGAACGCGACGCTCAGCCGTCAGGTCTACGCGCTCACTTCGTCATATACAGGCTCGGGCCAGCTGGAAGAGAAGAGCTTCCGCCTCGTGCTGCCCTCGATCGGCGTCCGCGGCGAGTTCTGACCGGTTGCCCTCGCCGGGATGAGGGCCATCTTGCCTGGATGCGGTACCACGCGCTTGCCTGCGATTACGACGGAACCGTCGCCGAGCAGGGCGTGGTCACGCCTGCGACGCGCGAAGCCCTCGCGCGCCTTCGCGCCAGCGGCCGGCGCGTCGTGCTGGTGACAGGGCGGATCCTCGAGGATCTGCAGCGGGTTTGCCCCGATTTGTCGATCTTCGACGCCATCGTTGCGGAGAATGGCGCCGTCTATGTGCGGCCGCCCGCGAAGGAGGCGCGCCTGCTGGGACCGCAGCCGCCCGACGCGCTGATCGAACGCCTGCGTACCGAAGGCGTGACACCGCTGGTGCGCGGCGCGGTGATCGTCGCGACGTCGCAGCCTTTCGAGGTCCAGGTGATGGACGCGATCCGCGTGCTCGGGCTGGAGATGCAGGTGATCTTCAACAAGGGCGCCGTCATGGTGCTGCCGTCCGGCACCAACAAAGCGACCGGCCTGGACGCGGCGCTCGCCGACCTGGGGCTGTCCGCGCACGACGTCGTCGGCATCGGCGACGCGGAGAACGACCACGCCTTCCTGGCGCGCTGCGGGCTGGCCGTCGCGGTGGCCGACGCGCTCCCGAGCGTGCGCGACGAGGCGGACATCGTCACCCGCGGCGGGGCCGGCGCCGGCGCCGTCGAGATCATCGACGCGTTGCTGGCGGACGACACCGCGCTCGCGCCGCGGGCCGGTCGGGGCGAGATCGCGATCGGCAAGCAGGTGGACCGCGAGCTGCCGCTGTCCGTTCCGGCGCGCGGCGCGGCGATCCTGTGCGCGGGCATGTCGGGCGGCGGCAAGTCGACGATCGTGACCAGCTTCCTCGAGCGCGTGGCGGAGCACGGCTATCAATATTGCGTCCTCGATCCCGAAGGCGACTACGCGGAGCCGCCCGACGAGGCGGGCGTCGGCCTGGGCGCGCCCACGCGCGCGCCGACCGCGGAGGAAGTGATCGCCGCGCTCGCGGCGCCCCAGCGCAACGTCATCGTGAACTTGCTGGGCTTGCCGCTGGACGAGCGCCCGCTGTTCTGCGCGATGCTGCTGCCCCGCCTCGTCGAGCTGCGCGCCCGGTTCGGGCGCCCGCACTGGATCGTCGTCGACGAAGCGCACCATGTGTTTCCCAAGGACTGGCAGGCGACGAACGCCGCGATTCCGGATGCGCTCGACGGGTTGGTGCTGGTGACGGTCCATCCCCGGCACGTCGCGCCGGCGATCCTGGCGGGCGTATCGCTGGTGCTGGCGGTGGGGCGCGATCCAGCGGAGACGCTGCGCGAGTCCGCGGAGGCGCTCGCCGTGCGGAAGCCGAGGGTCGGGAGCGTCGATCTGCAACCGGGGGAGGCGCTGGCCTGGTACGCGCGCGAGGGCGGCGCGCCGGTTCCCGTGCGCGTGACGCCGCCGCGCGGTGGGCACAAGCGGCACGTTCGCAAGTACGCCGAGGGCGAGCTCGGGCCCGAGCGAAGCTTTTACTTTCGCGGTCCCGACGACCGCCTGAACCTTCGCGCCCAGAATCTGCGGCTGTTCCTGCAAGTGGCCGACGGCGTCGACGACGACACCTGGCTCTTTCACCTGCGCCGGCACGATTACTCGCGGTGGATTCGCGAGCAGCTGAAGGACGAGGACCTGGCAGAGGACATCGCGGGCGTCGAGGAGACGGCCGACGTCACGCCGGCGTTGCCGGCCCTCGAATCCCGCGCACGAATCCGCACCGCCGTCGAGGCGCGCTACACAGCCGCGCCCTGATCAATACCCGCGTTTCGGACCCCACACGGGCCGGAACATGACGGCGACCCGGGGGAGGGCGCGCGCGACCTTCGGAACGGCGTGTTGCCACGTCCGCTGGCAGGTGCCGCCCATGACGAAAAGATCTCCGCGTCCCAGCGTGAACGGGATCGAGCGGCCGCCGCCGCGCGGGCGTAGCAGGAAGCGTCGCGGCGCGCCCAGCGACACGGTCGCGACAAGCGTAGGTTCGTCCATCTCGCGCGCCACGTAGTCGCCGTGCCAGGCGACGCTGTC
>DATMZL010001004.1:0-5831 GCA_035607075.1 Polyangia bacterium | reverse complement strand
CCGCCTGTCGATCATCGACGTCGAGGGCGGCGTACAGCCGATGGAGAGCGCCGACGGCGCCACGGTCATCAGCTACAACGGCGAGGTCTACAACTTCATGCGGCTGCGAGCCGCGCTGGAGCAGAAGGGCCACACGTTCCGGACGCGCAGCGACACCGAGGTGGTCCTGCAGCACTTCAGCCGTCACGGCGCCGGCGGCGTCGACGCCCTCGACGGCATGTTCGCCTTCGCGATCTGGGAGGCGCGCGAGCGCCGCCTGACGCTGGCGCGGGACCGCACCGGCATCAAGCCGCTCTACTACGCCGAGCTGGACGACGGCGGCATCGTCTTCGCGTCCGAGCTGTCCGCGCTGCTGGCGCACGGCGGCGTCGACCGCGAGCTGTCGATCGAGGGCCTGGCCTCGTACTTCTTCTCTGACTACGTGCACCCGCCGGCGACGATCGTGCGCAAGGTGCGCAAGCTGCCGCCGGGTCACACGATCATCTGGCAGGACGGCAACCTCGGGCTGCCGCACGCCTACTGGCAGATGCCGCCGCCCCGGCCGGCGCCTGCCAAACCCGACGCCGAGCTCGCGGCCGAGCTGTGGTCCGACGTGAGCCGCGTCGTCTCGAATCAGCTGGTGTCGGACGTGCCGGTCGGCATCTTCCTGTCGGGGGGCATCGACTCGTCGTGCGTCGCCACCGCGGCGGTCGCCGCGGGCGGGCGGATGAAAGCGTTCTCGATCGGGTTCGACGACGCGACCTTCGACGAATCGCGTTTCGCCCGCATGGTGGCCGAAAAGCTCAACGTCGAGTGGATCACCGAAACCCTGCACGAGCGCAACCTGATCGACGTCATGGACGTCGCATTGAACTTCATCGACGAACCGATGGCCGATCCGTCGTTCCTCCCGACGTTTCTGCTGTCGCGGCTGGCGGCCCGCCACGTCAAGGTCGTGGTGGGGGGGGACGGCGGCGACGAGCTGTGGGGCGGCTACCCGACCTACCGCGGCCACCGATTCGCCTCGATGTATCAGTACGTGCCGGGATGGATCCGCAACCACGTCGTGGGCGGCATCGTGGGGCGGCTTCCGATCAACGACCGGTACCAGAGCCTGGAGTGGAAGCTGCGCCGCTTCACGAAGCGGTGGGACGACGACGCCGTCACGCGCCATCTGCGCTGGATGTCCAGCGTGGACTTGCCCGATCTGGCGCGCGCGATCCCGGCGGCGAAGGGGATGCTGCCAGCGACGCTGGCGACTCGGTTGCCCGAGACGGACGACTGGCTGCAACGCATCCTGGCGCTCGACTTTGCGACCTACATGCCGGGGTCGGTGCTGACCAAGGTCGACCGCGCGTCGATGGCGCACGGCCTGGAGGTGCGGCCGCCGCTGCTCGACGACGAGCTGGTCGAACGATCGTTCTCGCTGCCGTCGCGCTACAAGCTGCGCGGGAATTCGGGCAAGTACCTGCTCAAGATGGCGGTGCGCGGCAAGATTCCGGATGAGATCATCGACCGCCCCAAGAAAGGCTTCGGCATCCCGCTCGCCAGCTGGCTGCGCGGCCCGCTCAAGGACCGTATACGCGACGTCGTCACCGGATCGCCGGCGTTCGGCAACGGTATTCTCGACGGCGACGTGTTCCGGCGCTGGAACGACGAGCACCAGGCGAAGCGCGCCGACCACAGTAAACCGCTGTGGGCGCTTCTCGTGCTGGACCACTGGTTCAGACGCAATTAAAGTGCCCCGCGCATAGATGTCCGCCCACGACCACAGAACGCACCGAGGTTCGCCGGACCGGTTCGGCTACGAATGGTCCACGTACTCGGCCATCCTGCCCGAGTCGAAAGGACAGCTGGAGCGCTGGCTGGCGTCGACGACGCTGGAGAGCTTCCGCGGCAAGCGGGTCATGGACGTCGGCTGCGGAATGGGCCGCAACCCGTTCTGGTATCTGCAGGCGGGCGCGGCCTCGGTGCTGGCGGTCGACATCGACGACGGCAGCCTGACGGCGGCGCGCCAGAACCTGGCCAGCTTCCCCAACGCGCGTGTCGAAAAGTGCTCGGCGCACGATCTGGATCCGGCCAAGCTGGGGACCTTCGATCGCGTCACGTGCATCGGTGTCCTGCACCACCTGGCGGACGTCGAGCACGCGCTCGAACGGATGTGGAGCTGCGTCGCACCGGGCGGCGACCTGGTGCTGTGGTGCTACGGCAAAGAAGGCAACCAGCTGCTGCTTCCGGTGATCCAGGCGTTTCGCGCGATGGGCTCGCGCATGCCCATCAACGTCACGCACGCGGTCGCGAAGGGTGTCGCGTTGCTGGCGTGGCCGGCGATCAGGACCATCCCGTGGCGCACCGAGTACTACCGGCGGCTGGGGACGCTGTCCTTCAAGAACGTCGAATCGATCATCTTCGACCAGATGCTGCCGCACATCGCGCACTACTGGACGCGCGCTGACATGGAGCGGCTGACGTCGTTGCTCGCCGGTGGGCGGGCGCGCATCGAGTTCGTCGACGGCAACAGCTGGCACGCGACGATCACGAAGGCCTGAGCGCGACAGGATTGTCGTGGTCGGACGGCGCAACCCGCTGATCTGACGCACTCGCCAGCGGCGGCATGGGCGATGCACAATCGCGGGCGCATGCGATTTGGTCTTGTTGCGCTCGGTTTACTGGCGGTCGGCGGCGCGGCGTGCAGCGACCGAAAAAACGACACCGGGAAGGGCGGCGCCGCCGGAACGTCCAGCGATCATGGCGGCAGCGAAGCCATCGGCGGTAACAGCGGCGGCGGCTCCGGCGGGTCCGGCGGAGGCGGCAGCGGCGGAAGCAACGTCATCGGTGGTAGCGGCGGCGGCGGAACCGGCGGCAGCGGCAGCGGCGGCGCGACCGGAACGGGAGGCTACCCGGCCTGCACCGGCGCGCCAGGGCCGGCGATCCTGGGAAGCGTCACCGACGGCAGCGCGGTCCTGGCGACGCCCGTGACCGCGACCGTCACCGTGACGAGCATCGACGTCCAGATGCGCCGCCTTCATCTCGCGAGCACGACGACCTCGCAGGAGTGGGCCTGGCAGCTGTTCATCAGCGACATGCCCCCTGACCTGTTCAAAATGGGCGATACGTTCGACCTCAAGGTCGACGCCGTCCCGACGACGTACGCGTTCGCGAACTACACGTCGCAGACCGTCGTCGCGTCCCGCAATGGCGCGCTGATCGCGTTCACTGCGACCCTCTGGGGCAACGTGCTGCCGGTGCCCGCGCTCGACGCCTGGGGAATCACCGTCGCGGACCAGGGCGCCGTCTGCGACAACCTGGAAGCAGTCGTCTGCGGCTACCACGTTCACGCCGCCCGCGTTACCGTCCGTGGCGAATCGATGACGCTCATGCCCGGTCAAGCCGCGACGATCCAGGGTCTGTCGTTCTCCGTGGGGCACTTCGAGACGCCCTTCTCCTATCAGGGCGGCTGCGACGCCGCGCCGATCACCACGATGGCGGGCTTCCGCAAGCCGTGAGCCGTCGAATCCGCGTCGCCGTTCTCGGCCTGATCGCGGCCGCGCTCTCTTGCGGTGGCGGCAAGTCGAACGGCGGAACCGGCGGCGCCGCCGGTTCGTCGGCGGCCGGTCGCGGTGGCGGCGCCGGCGCGAACGTCGGCGGCAGCGGCGGCAACCCCGGCAGCAGTGGCGGCAACGCCGGCGGCGGTGGCGACGCCGGCAGCGGTGGCGGGGACGGCGGAGCGACGGGTGCGTGGGCCTGCACCACGTGCCGAATCGGGACCTCGCTCTGGATCGAGGGGTCCATCATCGGCGCCGGCAACCAGCCGGTCTCGGCGAACGTGGCCGCGGCGATCACGGTATCGAGCATCGCGATCGTATCCGTCTTCGACGGCGTGGAGACCCAGATCATCATGGCGAGCACCGCGTCTTCGGAACGCTGGACGTGGACGCTTCGCATTCCGAATCTGCCGGCCGATCTGATCAAGATGGGCGACAGCTTCGACCTCACCGTGGCGGCCACGTCGACGTCGCAGACGGTCGTGCTCTCGCGCGGTGGCGCACTTGTCGCGTTCACCGCGAGCCTTTCGCAGGACCCGCTGTCCGTCCCGGCCCTCGACGCGTGGGGGATTTCCGTCGCCGACGAGCGCGTGCTGTGCGAGGACGCCAACCTTCCGTGCGGCCGCCGGGCCCACGTCGCCCGCATCACCAGCGGCGGCGAGTCGGCGATGGTGGTCCCGGACCAGACCGTGACGCTTCACGATCTCTCTTTTTCCGTGAACCGATTCGAAGAGATCTTCAGCGGCGGCTGCGGCCTCCCGTCGTTCACGATGATGGGGGGCTTTCGTCAACCTGCCGGCGCCGGTGGCGCGGGCGGCGCTGCCGGGACGGGTGGCGGCAGCGGCGGACAAGGTGGCGCGCTCTCGTCCTATCCCGCCTGCACGGGCGGTGGACCCTGCACGGCGGCCGGAGGCCTGATTCTGGATGCTTCTGAAAGGGCCGTCATGACGTCGCTGACAGCGACCGTCATGGTCTCCGCCGTCGACCGCGGCCCGACCAGCAACAACAACCGGATCAAGGTAACGCTCGCGGACACGGCCAGCACCCAGACCTGGGTCTGGTCGCCCGCCATCCCGAACCTGCCAGCCAACCGCCTGAACGTGGGCGATCGCTTCGACCTCAACGTCGACGCAAGCGCGTGTCCTTTCCCGGGCACCGGCGCGTGTCAGACCGTCGTCCTCTCGCGCGCGGGCGCCCTGATCGCATTCACGGTGGATCTGCAGTCAGCGAACATGCCCGTGCCGACGGCGCTCGCACCGTGGGGAATCAGTGTCGGGGACGCCGGCGCGGTCTGCGGATTCGCGTCGGCCTCCTGCGCCCAGATTCAACACAACGCCCGCGTCACCGTCGGCAGCGAAACGACGCAGCTGGCGCCGTACCAGACGGCGACGGTGCAAGGTGTTTCCATCTCCGTCGCCGATTTCAACGCGGTCACGCGCATCGCGTGCGACCTGCCTGCGACCACGCGCTTCGCCGGCTTCCGCTTGCCGTAACGGACGTTCTCAGGCTGCGCGCGGCTTGCGCAGGCGCCCGGCCAGCTCGCGCTCGATCTCGTCGCAAGCGGTGACGCCCGCATCGCGCGCGATCACGAGAGCCTCCAACAATTGCTTCGCCTGACGGGCCGTGCCCCGATAGTTCCGGGCCAGCTTGCGAAGCTCGCGCTCGATGCGCACCAGCATTTCGCGTCGAATCTCGGCGTGTGGGATCCCGCCCTTCTCTTTCATCCTGGCGAGGCGCCGTGCAAGCTCCCGACCCTCCTCGGCGGTGTAGCGACTCATAGGCTCTCTCCCAGCGTCCTTCTGCCCTTCAGGATAACCCGAAGAATTCTTACTGTCCGGCCCTCGACGCCGTAGAGCAACCGATGCGTACCGACCCTCTGTTCCCATGTCGGATCGGGATATCCGGGAGGCAACGTCTCCTTCCTTAGCCGCTTCCGGTTCCGGGTTTCGACCTCGGCTTGATATTCGAGCAGCGCCGCGGCGTCTTCAATCGGTGGCCAGAAGAACGCATGAAGCCGCTCGAGCTCGTATCTTGCCTCCTCCGACCAGATGACGACGTAGCCCATTGGCTACGTCGTGTTCGGCGCGACAGCGATATCGTTGCGCCGCGGCGATTCGTCAGCCGCTCGACGGCGGTGTTGCAGCGGGCGGGGGCGGAGCGGCGGGTCTCGGCGTCGACAGCGGGCGCCACAAGCCGCGTTCGGAGAAGCAGGACCAGAGCCAGCGCGCCCAGCGGATGACGGCGAGCGCGAGCCACAGCGACCAGGCGAGCATCGCCAGCCGGTAGACGAGCAGCGGCACGGAGATG
>DATMZL010000575.1:0-3683 GCA_035607075.1 Polyangia bacterium | reverse complement strand
GCCGCCGCCGCGGGAAACATCCTCGGGCACCACGCGACCAAATTCGCGATGTGCGCAGAGCTGCTGAACCAGTCTCGCGCGCTCCTGGCGGCGATCGGGATCCGGATCTTCGTCGGTCGAACCTTTCGGCTCGAGGGCATGCGCGAGATGGTCGCCTACCTCATCGTCGCGGTGTTCGTCGCGCCCGCCGCCGGGGCGTTGGGGGGGGCCGGCCTTGTCGCATGGTTGAAACCGTCGTCGCCCGGCTTCTGGATCACCTGGCAGCAGTGGTGGCTTTCCAATGCGATCACAGGGCTGACGCTGCTGCCGCTGCTGACGGCCGCGCCCGCCGAGATCGCGCGCGTCGCCCGCCGGCGCCCACAGCGGATCGCGGAGATCGCGCTGCTCGTCTTGGGACTGGTCGCCGTCACCGTCGAGGAGTTCGCTCACACGCACGGCGCGGCTCCGTCACATCCCGAGCACCTCTACTGGGCGTTGCCCTTCCTCCTGTGGGCGGCCGTGCGCTTCGGACCGCGCGGCACCAGCGCGGTCCTGCTGGTGGTGTCGTCCGTGATGATCTGGGGCGCGATCAAGGGCCGCGGCCCGTTCGCGCCGCAATCGCCGGCGGAGAACCTGCTGGAGCTGCAGGTATTTCTGCTGGCGGTGTCGATCCCCGTGCTGCTGCTGGCGGCGCAGATAAAGCAGCAGGCCCGGACCGCCGCCGCGCTGACCGAGCTGGAAGCGCGAAAGTCGGCGGAGGCGGCGCTGGTCGAGAGCAATCGCCGCAAGGACGACTTCCTCGCGATGCTCGGACACGAGCTACGCAACCCGTTGGCGCCGATCAGCATCGCGCTCCAGATCCTCGTCGAGGCGCCGCCTGACAGCCGCGACGCCGCGTGGGCCCGCGAGTCGATCGGCCGCCAACTGCGCCACATGACGCGCTTGCTCGACGACCTGCTCGACATTTCTCGCGTCACGCTGGGAAAGATCCAGCTGCAGCTGGGACCGGTGAACGTCGGTCACGTTGTCGCGAGCGCGGTGGAGGCGACGCGCCCGCTGATCGAATCGGGAGCGCACCAGCTGACCATCAGGATGCCCGACAACGCGCCGGTGATTCGCGGGGATGCCGTGCGCCTCACCCAGGTCGTCGGCAACCTGATCAACAACGCCGCGAAGTACACTGAGCGCGGCGGGCGCATCGAGGTCGGCGTCGATCAGGATGACGCCGGCGTTCGCCTGTCCGTGCGCGACAACGGCATCGGGATCGCCGCCGACGCGCTCGAGCGGATCTTCGACCTCTTCTCGCAGCTGCCCGGCGGACACGAACGGGCGCAGGGGGGCCTGGGCGTTGGGCTGACGCTCGCGCGCCGGCTGGTGGAGCTTCATGGCGGCACCGTCGAGGCGCACAGCGAGGGCGCGGGACGCGGCGCGGAGATCATCGTGCGGCTCCCGGCGCCGCCGCCCGCCGCCGCGACCGACACCCCGGTCGAGCCGGCCGCGCCGCCGGAGCATAGCGCCGCATCGTTGCGCATCCTCGCCGTCGACGACAACGTGCACATGGCGCAGGGCCTCGCGAGCATCCTCCGCATGTGGGGCCACACCGTCCGGACCGCGCACGACGGCGCCGCCGCTCTCGAGGTCGCCACGCAGTTCGCGCCCGAGGTCGTGCTGCTGGACCTGAGCCTGCCGCGCGTCGACGGCCTGGAGGTCGCGCGTCGCCTCCGGCAGACGCCCGAGCGCGCCCCCACGTTGCTCGTGTCGATGTCGGGATTCGGGCAGGAGGACACGCGTCGGCACAGCGACGAGGCGGGCTTCCACCACCACCTGATCAAGCCGTTCGACATGAACGCGCTCCGCCTGCTGCTCGACGACTGCATCCGCGCGAAGACGCACCTCTCCGCGTAGGGATCCGATGGGCGCCGGACGGGAATTAGAGGGCTCAACGCCCTGGCATCGGCCGTCGCCCGCAGTCACCGCTGCAGGCGGCGGCCGGTGTCACTTCTTGCGCTGCGGCGCGAGCGCGTCCGATACGACGGCGGCGATGGCATCTGCCGAGCTGCCCTTGGCGACGTAGCCAGCCGCGCCGGCCGCCCGCGTCGCGGCGGCGTACTCCGCTTCCGGGTTGAAGCTCATCACCACCACGGGCAGCGCCGGCCACTGCCGCCGGATGTCGCGGAGCGTGTCGAAACCGCTGCGATCGGGCAGCGACAGGTCCAGCAGCACCAGATCGCACGGCTCACGCGCGATCTCGGCGAGCGCGTTCGCGGCGTCGCCGGCTTCTCTGAAGGTCGCGCCCGCGATCAGCTCCGCGAGCACGCTCCGGATCGATCGGCGCACCTGCTCGCTGTCGTCGACCAGCAGGATGCGCGTCATGTCACACCGCCGCCTGCACGGCCGCCGCCGGCACGCGCACCGTCAGCGTCGTTCCGCGCCCCGCCAGCCCCGTGAACTTCACGTCGCCGTTCACCGCCAGCGCTCGCTCCCGTATGCCGATGATGCCGAGCGCCGTCGGACGTTCGAGCTCCTCGGCCGTCACGCCGCGGCCGTCGTCGGCGACGGTCAGAACCACGCCTTCGGCGCCGACGCTGAGGCCGATGTGCACGTGCCTCGCCTGCGCATGGCGGACGACGTTGGTCAGCGCCTCCTGGACGATGCGGAAGACGCTGAGCGCGATGGCCGGCGAAAGCGTCGGGCCGGTCGCCGGCAGATCCAGATCGCACACGATGCCGGTGCGCTGCTGGAAGTCACGCGCTTGCCAGGCGATCGCCGCGGCCAGCCCGATGTCGTCGAGAATCGCGGGACGCAGCGTCGCCGAGAGGCGCTGGGCCGTCTCGATCGTCTGATCGACCAGCGTCTCCGCCGCCTGCGCGCGTTCTGCTACGCCCGCCGCAGGGGCGCCGGCGACCTGGCTCTTCAGCCAGCCGATGTCCAGCTTCAGCGCGGTCAGCGCCTGACCGATCTGATCGTGTATCTCGCGGGCGATCACGCGCCGTTCTTCCTCGCGGACCGCGTCGATGCGCGCCGCCAGCGCCCGCAGCCGTTCGTTCGAGGCGCGCAGCTCTTGCTGGGTCTCCACCTCGCGGCTCACGTCGGTGAAGAAGATCGAGAGGCCTTCCGGCGAAGGGTAGATCCGGTTCTCGAACCATTTGTTCCAGGGTGGATAGAACTCCCGGATCTGAACGGGGCGCTGCTCCTCGATGGCCTGCTCGTACGCGAGGTGGAACTTCTGGCCGCGGCCTTCGGGGAATTCCGTCCAGATGTGCTTGCCCATCAGGTCCACGGCGTTGCGCCCCAGCATCCGCCCGCCACCCGAATTGACGTACGCGTAACGCCACGTCCGATCGAGCGCGACGAATCCATCCGAGACGCGCTCCAGGATCGTCTCGTACTTCTTGCGCGCGACGTCCGCCTCGGCGCGGCGGGCCTCCACCGTCGCGAGCAGCTCTTCGCGCTGCGTGACGTCGCGGAAGCTGCAGACGCGGCCGCAGATCGTGTCCCCCTTCCATTGCGGCAGCGACGTGCGTTCGTACACGCGGCCGTCCTTGAAGCGCAGGATGTCGCGCGTCTCCAGTGAGAAATCGGAGTACAGGTCCTGTACGCGCGCGATGAAGCCGTCCGGATCTTCCAGCTGGTCGCGGACGCGCGCCGCGAGATCGCGGATCTCGACACCCGGACCGATGTCGGCGGGCAACCGCCACAGCGCG
>DATMZL010000866.1:0-12902 GCA_035607075.1 Polyangia bacterium | reverse complement strand
CCGCCTTCAACCGAAGGACCCGGAGATCCACTGCAACCTGGGCAATGTCCTCGCTGACAAGGGCCACCTGGAGGAGGCCCTCCTCTCCTACAAGGAAGCCGTTCGCCTCCGCCCGGAGGATCCTGAACTCCACAACAACCTGGGCAACGCCTTCTTCAAGAAAGAGAAGTTCAAGGAGGCCGTCGAGGCCTACAAGCGCACCCTCGCGCTCGACCCCCGCGACGAGCGCGCCAAGTGGAACCTGGAGATCGCGCTGCGCAAGCAGAAGGAAGAAGAGAAGAAGCAGCAGGACGACAAGGACAAGAACAAGGACGACAAGAAGGACGATAAAGACAAGAACAAGGACGACCAAAAGGACAAGAAGGACGACAAGGACAAGAACAAGGACGACAAGAAGAAGGACGACAAAAAGCAGGACGAGCAAGACAAGAACAAGCAGGAAAAGAACAAGCAGGAAAAACAGCCGCAGCCGGAGAAAGCGCAGGAGAATCAGCCCGAGCGGATCCAGGAAATGCTGAAGAACATCGAAGCGAATCCGAAGGACCTCGAGCGTGAACGCGCCCGCCTGCGGGCGGTGCGCCGCGGTCCGCCGGCCCGGGACTGGTGATGGCGGTCGTGACGAAGGCACGCCTCGCATGGATCGCGCTCGCGCTGGTCGCGCTGGCGGCGCCCGCTGCGCGCGCGGCCTCGTCGTCGTTCAGCGCTTCGCTCGATCGTGCGGCTGTCGCGCCCGATCAGCCGTTCCTCTACCGCGTGACGCTGACGACCTCGCAGGAGCAGCCCGAGGGGTTCAAGCCGCCCGACTTTCGCGGCCTGCGCGTGATGGGCGGCCCGTTCACGCAGAGCGGGATGAGCATGGTGATGGGCGGCGGCGGGACCAAGGTGGAGAACACGATCACCTGGAGCTATCAACTGACGGTGCCAGGGGGAGCGAAGGGACCGATCGCCATCGGCGGCGCGCACGTCCGCGTCGGTGGCCAGGACCTGACCTCGAATTCGGTCAGCGTGCGCATCGGCGCCGCCGCAGCGGCGCCCCAGCGCGGGCCCAGCCTGTTCCCGCGCGGCCTGCTCGATGACGACGAGCCGGAGGTCCAGGAGCAGCAGGTCTCGTCTTCGGCGAGCGCGGCGTTCATCCGCGCCGTCGCCGACAAGAAGCGCGCCTACGTGGGCGAGCAGGTGACCGTGACCTGGTACCTGTACCTCGCCGAGCCGCAGAACAACTTCCAGCCGATCACGCAGCCGAAGTCCGACGGCTTCTGGTCGGAGGACATCCCGTCGACGAATCCGCAGGGACGGCTGGCGTTCACCGACAAGGACGAGGGCGGCCAGCACTACCAGGTCGCCACCGTCCTGCAGCGCGCGCTGTTTCCGCTCGCGCCCGGCAAGCTGACCGTCACGCCGATGGAGGCCGAGGTCGCGCGCGCCGATTTCTTCGGGCGCCCGATCCGCCAGCGGCGGTTGAAGTCGGAGCCGCTGGCGATCGAGGCGGTCGCGCTGCCTCGTGAAGGGCAGCCCGCACATTTCCAGGCGAGCAACGTCGGACACTTCACGCTGGACGTGGCCGTCGATCGCGGCGCCGTCGCGGTAGGCGACGCGGTCACGCTCACCGTCACGGTGCGCGGAACGGGGAACGTGCGGAACGTCTTGCTGCCGCCGCTGCCGTCGCTGCCGGGTTGGAAGGGGTACGAGCCGAAGACCAATGTCGCGCTGGAGCCGGGCGCGACAGTGCAGGGGAGCAAGACGGTGGAGTGGCTGCTCCGGCCCGAGCAACCCGGCAAGACGACGGTCCCGGCGCTGACGTTCGTCAGCTTCGATCCGGCCGCGCAGCGCTACGTCGAGACGCAGAGCAAGCCGATCGAGCTGGTCGTCAGCGGCGAGCCGGGCCAGACGACGATCGGTCCGCCCACGGCGGCGGGAGGGCCGGCGTCCGGCGCGGGGAGCGTCATCACCGCCGAGATCCGGCCGATCCGCGTGCGCGCGACGCCGTCGCATTCCGCCGGCGCGTCGTTCCTGCGCGGCACCGGGTTCAAGGCGACGCTGGTGACGCCGCCGCTCGCGTTCGTAGCGTTCGTCTTCGCCGGGCGGATGCGCGATCGCTTGTCGCGCGACGAGCGGCGCACCAGCCGGCGCCGCCTGCGATCGATCGCCCGCCGCCGGTTGCACGCGGCGGCTGTCCACCGCGACGCCGGCCGCGCGCCGGCGTTCTACGTCGAGATCGAACGCGTGCTGCGCGAGACGCTGTCGGAGAAGCTGCGCGTGCCGGTGGGTGGCCTTCGCCTCGACGAGCTCGCGGCGCTGCTGGGCGCGCGCGGCCTTGCAGCCGACGACGTCGCGCGCCTGCGGTCGGCGCTGGAGGCGTGCGACGAGGCGCGCTTCTCGCCGGGCGGCGAGACGACAGGCAAACCGGCGCTGGACGCGATGCTGGAGCGGGCGGCGGCGCTGATCGACACCATCGAGAAGGCGCCCCTCGCCAGCGGAGGCCAGGCGTGAAGCGGGCGGCGTGCGCGTTGGCGCTGGTGGCGATCGCCGTCGCGATCGGGCAGGGCCGCGCGCACGCGGACCGCGTCGACGAAGCGTGGCGGCGCGGCAACGAGGCCTACCTGCACGGCGATTACGCCGGCGCCGTCGCAGCGTACGAGGAGGTCGATCGGCAGGGGCCCGCGTCGGCCGACGTCGCGTTCAACCTCGGCGACGCGTACTTCCACAAGGGCGCCATCGGTCCGTCGATCTGGGCGTTCGAGCGCGCGCTGGCCCTGGATCCGAACGACGACGACGCGCGCTACAACCTGGACAAGGCGCGCAAGCTCGCGGTGCGGCGCGCGCACGATCGCCAAGATCGGATGGACGGAGAGGACAGGGACCCGCTTTGGATGCGGCTGGTCGCGGGCGTTGCGCCGTCGACCGTGACCTGGGTCTTCGCGGCGCTGTATCTCGGATTCTTCGCCGCGCTGATCGCCCGTCGCTGGGCGCGGAGCGAATGGCGGCCGGCGCTGACCGCGGGCACAGCGGTGCTGGCGGCGGGCGCGCTGCTGACGGGCGTGCTGCTCGCCGCCCGCGTCCACCTGGATCGCATCCCCTTCGGCGTGCTGTTGCCCGACGAGGTCGCGGTCAAGGAAGGCGCCGACACCAACTACCGCACCAGCTTCGACGCGCACGCCGGCCTGCGCGTCCGCATCGTCGACCACGATCAAGACTGGCTGCGCGTCCGCCTCGCCAACGGCCTCGAGGGCTGGGTGCGCGGGCAGGACGTCGGGCGGATCTGATCCGGTCCCCTCGCCCCGCGTAGCGGGGAGAGCGTTAGGGTGAGGGGTCAGGCGCTCAGGCCTCCCCGTTGATGCTCAGGTTCGCGAACGTCTTCTTCTCGACGTCGTAATCGATGTTGAAGTAGCGGTCGCCGCCGTCCTTCACGACGATCGGTTCGGTTCGCCAGTTCTTGCCGTAGTCGCGGCAGAAGAAGTTTGCGTGAACGATCCGCCGTCCGTTCCGCCGCACGCCCGCGTACTGGCGCTTGTACGTCGGGGCGCGCTCCCAGAGCGGGACCTTGCTTCTCGCCTGGGTGCGCTGGCGGGTCAGCTCGGTGCGGAGGTGATCAGGCAGCGCCTTCTCGAGCGCGAGCACGTCGTCTTGCGCCGGCGTCCACGCCGTCTCGCCCGCGTGGTAGAGCCAGATCCACGATCGCTGCGCCGCCTCGGCCGTGACGATCGCGCGCTCCTGCGACCAGACCGCCGCCGTCGCTGCCATCGCCGCGCTCGCCGCCAGCGCCAACCCCAGACCGACGCTGGCGACCGTCACGCGCACGCCTCAACGATAACACCAACACCGGATCATGCGTCCGTTCGCGCCGGCGGGTCATGTCGCGTGGGGAGGGACGGCTTTGCCGGCCCCAGCCTGTCGCGGGAGGTTCGGAACCCTTCCAGGGTTCTGAGGTATAAAAGGCGCCGTGGGTGAGCCGCATTTCGACAAGCACGTGTTCATCTGCACGAACCGGCGCGATCCCAGCAATCCCAAGGGTTCCTGCGCGGCCAAGGGCAGCGAAGCGGTCCGCGACGAGTTCAAGCGGCTGCTGCACGAGCGCGGCTTGAAGGGCCGCATGCGCGCGAACGCCGCCGGTTGCCTGGACCAGTGCGCGCGCGGCGTCACCGTCGTCGTCTATCCAGAGCAGGTCTGGTACGGAGGCGTGAAGGTCGACGACGTGCGCGAGATCATCGAGGACCATCTCATCGGCGGCGTTCCCGTCGAACGCCTGCGAATGAAGTGAGGCCCGAGATAGAATCGCGCTCAACTTTGGCCGCACCGTCCGCCCCCGCTCCGCCCACGCCGGCGACCTGGACCGTGCTCGACGTCGTGCGCTGGACGACCGCGCGGTTCTCCGAGCGTGGCCTGGGCACGCCGCGCCTGGATGCCGAGCTGCTGGTGGCGCACGTGCTGTCGCTGCCTCGCCTGCAGCTCTACGTGCAGTTCGAACGCCCGCTGTCACCGGACGAGCTGGCCGCGCTGCGCGCGCTGATCAAGCGCCGCCAGGCCGGGGAGTCGGTGGCCTACCTGACGGGGCGCAAAGAATTCTGGAAGCTGGAGTTCGCGGTCGACGCGCGCGTCCTCGTGCCGCGCCCCGACACCGAGACGCTGATCGAGGAGGCGATCGCCCGCCTGGGGGCGCAGGCCGAAGGTGAGGCCGCCGCCGCGCCGCGCATCGCCGACGTCGGCACCGGCTCGGGCGCCCTCGCGATCACGCTGGCCAAGCTGCGCGCCGACGCCGCCGTCTTCGCCGCCGACGTATCGGCGGCGGCTCTGGAGGTGGCGCGCGCGAACGGCGAGCGCCTCGGCGCCGCTGTCACCTTCGTCGAGGGCGATCTGGCGGCGCCGCTGACGGCGCACGCGCCGTTCACGCTGATCGTCGCGAACCTTCCTTACATCCCCACAGGTGAGCTGGCGGGGTTGCCGCTCGACGTGCAGACCGAGCCCGCGCTGGCGCTGGACGGCGGCGCCGACGGGCTGGATCTCGTGCGCCGGCTGGTGGCCGACGCGCCTTCGCTGCTGGCGTCCGGCGGCGCGCTCGCGCTGGAGATCGGCGCCGGTCAGTCCGAGGCGACGCGCGCCCTTCTCGAGGCCGCCGGCTTCACCGACGTCGGGACGCGCAAGGATCTCGCCGGCACCGAACGCGTCGTCTCAGGGAGGAAGCCATGAGCACCGCCGAAGCGCCCGCGCCCGCCGGCGAATCCGCCGCCAAGACCGTCGCCGGCGGCGTTCTCTTCATCGGGTTCGCGAAGGTCTACTTCATGCTGACGGGTTTCGCGCAGCGCGTGCTGCTGACCCGCCTGATCGGTCCGGCCGACTTTGGCGACTTCGCCGTCGTCAACAACGTGATCTCCATCTTCAACAACACGCTTGTCCAGGGGACGATCCAGGGTGTCTCGAAGCTGACCGCCGAGGACGACGCGCGCGCCGGCGCCGTGCAACGCGCCGGCCTGCGCCTGCAGGCCGGGCTGGGGCTGGCGGTCGCGCTGGCGCTGTTCATCGCCGCGCCCCAGCTGGCGGCGCTGGAGCACGCGCCGCGCTTCACGCCTTACTTCAGGATCGCGGCGCTGGTCCCGTTCTTCTACGCGATGTACGCGGTCTTCGTCGGGTCGGCGAACGGGCTGCGCCGGTTCCGGACGCAGGCGAGCTTCGACGTCGGTTTCTCGACGACGAAGACGTTCCTGCTGCTGGGCTTCGCCGTGCTCTGGAAGGTCATGGGCGCGTTCATCGGCTTCGCGGCGGCGGCCGCCGTCATTCTCGTCGTCGCGTCGCGCGTGATGCGGCTGCCACCGAGCGCCCAGCCGTTCCCGATCCGGCGGATCGCGCCTTTCGTGTGGGCGGTGCTCGCGTACACGATTCTGCTCAACCTCGCGCTCAACTCCGACCTCTTGCTGTTGCGGCACTTCGCGCTGCAAGCGCCGGGCATGGACGCGGTCAGCGCCGCCGCGGTGGCGGGAAACTACGAGGCGCTGCGCACGTTCGCGCTGCTGCCGTACCAGACGCTGCTGGTCGTGACGTTCGTGATCTTCCCGCTGGTGTCGCGCGCGACGTTCGCCGCCGATCGGGAGGCGACGCGCGCTTACGTCACGCAGACCATGCGCTACGCCTTGATCCTGGCGGGGGTGATGGGGATCGTCCTCGCGGCGCGGCCGGCGGCGCTGTTCGGCGTGATCTACAAGCCCGAGTACGGTGCGGGCGCGGCCGCGCTGCCGATCCTCGCGGCAGGGCAGTGCTGCCTGGCCCTGCTGTCGGTCGCCTGCTCGATCCTGAACGCGGCTGGACGCACGCGCGCGACGCTGACGCTGATGGCTGTCACGCTGGCCGTCGGTGCCGGCGGCGTGGCGATCCTCGTGCCCCATTCGGCGGCCGGGACGCCGATGTTGATCGCCGCCGCGACAGCGACCGCGATCGCCACCGGCACCGGATTGATCGCGGCGCTCGTCGTGCTGCGCACGCGCTTCGGCGGCGGGCCTCCGCTGGCGACGGTCGTCCGGGTCGGCCTGGCGATGGCGGCAGCCGTCGTCGCGGCGCGCCTCGTGCCCGGCCACGGAAAGGTCCTCGGCCTCGCCGTGATGGCGCTGGCCGGAATCGCCTACGTGGCCGTCTTGTTGGTCACGCGCGAGTTCGGCCCCGCGGATCGCGCCAAGTTCGCCAAGATCATTCGGCGCTAGCTGCTCCCGCGCGAAGCGCGGGTGTGCAGCTATTTCTGAGATGCGCTCTAGCTACGGCGCCGGCGTCGGCGTGTGCGGCCGCATGCATTGCAGGATGATGTCGGCCTGCGTGGTCTCGCCGTCCGCCACCGTCACGGGGACGCTGCCCTGACAGGTGACCGTCGACGGCGGCCGAACCTTGGCGGTCATTGTCGCGGTGTACGGATTGGTGTCGGCCGGAATGCCGGTGATCGCGACGGAGATCGCGTTCGTCGCCGAAACGTCGATCGTCCCGGTGATCGGGACAATCCCATTGCCCGAGATCGACCAGTCGACGCTGTCGATGGTCAGCTCCGGCGAAAGCGTCAACTGCAGCGTGATTCGGCCGTCGTCGTTGTCGCCGGAGGCCACGGGCGGGCTCGAGACACATCCCGCCAACGCTGCGATCGCGAACAACACCGAAATTTTTCGGGCAACGACAGTTGGGGTCATCGTCGGGTCAGCGGCCCTCGAGCTGGGAGAGCCGCTCGTCAACCTCGCGGAAACGATCGGCGAGCGCAAGCACGAAACGCCCCAACCAGGTGCTCGGCCCCAGACGCTCCTCGATGAGCGGACGCGTCACGATTTTCACCGTCACATCGTCGATCGCGGTCACCGTCGCGGTGCGCGCCGTGCGCGACAGAATCGCCGTCTCGCCGAACACGTCACCGGGGCCCAGCCGCCGGAGCTCGCGCTGCTCGCCGCGTTCCAGCCGGCGCACGCTGCAATGGCCCGCCGTGATGATGAACGCCTCTTCGCCCGGATCGCCCTCGCGGACGATCACCGCGTCCGGTGGAAACGTGCGCGACGGGAAATGCAGGCCGACGCTCAGAAAGCCCCGTACCTCCTCGCCCAGCGCCAGCGCCGACGGATGACGGTCGCCGGGCGCTGACGCCATCGCCTTGCGGACGATGCGGCACAGCGCCGGCGCCTTGCGGCCGCGTTCGCTCTGTTCGGCGTCCGGGAACAGCCCGGCCCGCGCGCGCGTGAGGATCTCGCTCGCGGTCGCGCCCTCGAACGGCGGGTGATCGGTGAGGAGGAAGTAGAGCAGGGCGCCCAGCCCGAACACGTCGGTGCGCTCGCCGATCTCGGTCAGCACGCCCTTCGCCTGTTCAGGCGCCATGAACGCCGGCGTGCCGCGTACGCCCGATCGCGTGTGCCGCTCGGTGGACACCGAGACGGGGTCGTCGCCGCTGGCGCCCGGGATCAGCGAGGCGACGCCCCAGTCGACCAGATAGACCTCGCCGAACGATCCGACCATGACGTTGTCGGGTTTTATGTCGCCGTGCACGACGCCGCGGCTGTGCGCGAATGCGACCGCGTCGCACACGTGCAGGAAGACGTTCAGCACGCGGTAGAGGACGTCCGCCTCGTCGGGCGCCGTGGAACCGCGCGACCAGCCGGCGATCGCGGCCTGCAGCGTCTGCCCGCGGATGAGCCGCATCGAGAAGCTCGCGCGCCCGTCCACCATGGCCAGCTCGTGGATCGGGATGATGTTCGGATGCTCGAGCTGGGCGGTTATCTCCGCCTCCTGCTCGAAGTCGCGCTGCGCGCGCGGATTTCTCGCCAGCTCAGGCGATAGCGTCTTCAGCGCGACCCGCCGCCGGAGACTGGGATCGTACATCCGGCGCACGGTAGCGGTCCCACCCGCGCCGATCTCGCCTTCGTCGAGAAGCGACACGTGACCTCTAAGGCGCTTGCGTCGGCGCGGCGGGCGCCTGTTGCGGCGCGCCCGTGATGTTCTTCCAAGCCAGCCCCACGATGGCGGCCAGCAGGGCCAGCCCGACCGTGGCGCCGATGACGAAGCTGCGGATCTTCCGGGGGCGATGCGGCGCGCGGACGGCGACCGAACGCGTGGGCGGCGGTTCCAGCGTGGCGGACAGCGCCTCGGGCGGCAGCGCCTCCGGGCTGGGCGTCGGCTCGAGCACGGACACCAGCGCCTCAGGGCCGGGCGTCTGATCCATCGGGTCGGGGGGGCGAACCGGTGCGGGCGTCGGAACACGATGCCCGCCGGCGCGGCGCGGGGTCTGCGGCGCGACAGCCGGGATGATGTCGCGACTTGTCTTGCGCGCCTCCATCGCGTCGAACTCGGAGATTCCCAGCACCGGCGTCAGTCGTTCATCGGCCCAGGCGCGCGGGTCGATGAAGTCTCCGTCGCTGGGCGGGGCGCTGCCGCCCGAGCGCGGCGCCAGCTCGTCCGCGGACAGCGGGCGCGCGCCCGCGTCGGCCTCGTCTTCTTCGACCGAGGTGAACTTCGCGATCTCGTCCTGCAGCAGGTGGTCGATGATGCTGGTGGTCTTCGGCTTGCCCTCGCCGGACTGCATGCGCCGGTCTTCCAGGCACTGGCGCACCAGCTCGGCGATGTCGCGGGCGATCACCTTCAGCCCGCGCGAATACGCGTACTGCGCCAGCGCGTCCTGGATGTCGGTCGCGTTCTGGTAGCGATCTTCCTTCCGCTTCGCGAGCGCCTTGCGGACGATGTCCTCCAGCTCGGGCTCGACCTGCGGGTTCTGGGGCTTGATCGGGGGAATCTTCGCGTTGCGGACCAGCTCGACCGTCTGGTAGTCCGTCTCGCCGTAGAACAGACGCTTCCCGGTCAGCAGCTCGTAGAGCAGGATGCCGACCGCGAAGATGTCCGCGCGGTGGTCCACCTCTTCGCCCCGCGCCGCCTCGGGCGAGAGGTAGCTCATCTTGCCCTTCACAACGCCGGGGTCGGTGATCTCGACCTGGCTGGTCGCCTTGGCGAGGCCGAAGTCCACGACCTTGACCTCGCCCTGCTTCGAGATGAGCACGTTGGGCGGCGAGATATCGCGGTGGACGATCCCCATGAGGCCGCCCGTCTCCGGGTTGTGCAGCTCGTGGGCGTAAGCCAGGCCCTTGCACATCTCCAGCACGATGTAGAGGCCGTGGGCGATCGGCACGCGCCGGTTGATGCGGCGCCGCCATTCGAGCAGCGCCTTCAGGTCGACGCCGTCGACGTACTCCATGACGATGAAGTACGTCTCCTCGGTGTGGCCGATGTCGAACACCTGCACGATGTTCGCGTGCTGCAGCGCCAGCGACAGCCGCGCCTCGTCCAGGAACATCGCGACGAACTTCTTGTTCTTGGTGAGCGACGGCAGGATGCGCTTGATCGCGATGTTCTTCTTGAACCCGCGCATCGATTCCGCGACGCCGCGGAAGACCTCTGCCATGCCTCCGGCCGCGACGCGCTCGGTGATGCGATATCGACTATCGGCCATCGTTCACCGGTACCGGCCGGACGCTATAACGAAAGCGCGAATGCGGCAATGTACGCGTGAGGCGCCGGCGAGCTGAGCTCGCCGCGGACCAGCGCGGGAGGGTTCGGGAACCCTTCAAGGGTTCCCGATTGAATTGCGGGCCGGGCGCCACGGCCCGGCCGTTCGGTCGAGCAGCGATGAGACGGCTTACTCCTCGGCCGGTGCCTTGACTTCCGCCTCGCCGCCGTCGCCCAGCTCGGCGAACCCGCCGGCCCGCCCGGCCTGCTCGGTCGCCTGCTCTTCCCGTTCGCTCTGTTCCTTGCACTCGATGCACAGCGTCGTCACGGGCCGCGCCAGCAGCCGCCGGAACGAGATCGCCTCGCCGCAGTCCTCGCAGACGTCGATCTCGTCCGCCTCCAGCCGGGCGATCTGCTTGTTGATCTTCCCGAGCAGGAACTTCTCGCGGTCGTGGAGCCGCATCTCGGTCGAGAACAGCTCCTCTTCCATCGATTCGTCGATTGAATCGCGCCCGATGTTCCGCTCGTGGTTCATCGAATACGACAGCGCACTCTCGCCCTTCTTCGACAGCCGGCGCAGCTCCTCCGCGAGCACGGCGCGAATCTGGGCTTTTTCTTTCTGACTCAGCATCGGAACATCCTCATGACTTCGGGTAACTCTAACGACGGATCAAAAATCGTAAAGAGAGGCCAGCCGCGTAGACGTCCATCGTCCTGACTCGACCGTCGGGCGCTGAACCTTGAGACTGGCGCTGAGCTACGACGCCTTCTTCTCGCGCACGAGCTGCGGGCGGCTTCGCGACACCACGACATCCCGGGTCACCACACATTCGCTGACGCCACTCAGCGAGGGGATCTCATACATCACGTCGAGCATCACCTCTTCGAGGATCGCGCGCAGACCGCGCGCGCCCGACTTCCGGCGGGTTGCTTCTTCGGCGACGCCCTGCAGGGCGTCCTCGGTGAAGCGCAGCTTGACGCCTTCCATCTCGAACAGCCGCTCGTACTGCTTGGCGAGCGCGTTCTTCGGCTTCCAGAGGATCTCGACCAGCATGTCGACGTCCAGATCGTCGGCCGCGACGATGATCGGCAGGCGGCCCATGAACTCCGGGATCATGCCGAACTTGATCATGTCCTCGGTGCGCGCGAGCGCGCGCAGCGCGTTCTTCGATTCGTCGCCCTTGCCGATGTGCGCGCCGAAGCCGAGGCCGCGCTCGCCGACGCGGCGGCGAACGATCTCTTCGACGCCGTTGAAGGCGCCCGTGCACACGAACAGGATGTCGGTCGTGTCGACCTGGATCAACTCCTGCTGCGGGCGGTTGCGCGCGCCGTCGGGCGTGATCGACGCCTGCTTGCCCTCGAGGATCTTGAGCAGCGCTTGCTGCACGCCTTCGCCCGACACGTCGCGGGTGACGGACGGTCCGCCGCCCTTGCGCGCGATCTTGTCGATCTCGTCGATGCAGACGATGCCGCGGCTGGCCTTCTCGGGATCGTTGCCCGCGTTCCGGTACAGCGCCTTGATGACGCTGTCGACGTCTTCGCCGACGTAACCGGCTTCGGTCAGCGTCGTCGCGTCCGCCATCGCGAACGGCACGTCCAGCTTCTTCGCAAGCGTCTGCACGAGCAACGTCTTCCCGCAGCCGGTCGGCCCGAGCAGCAGGATGTTGCCCTTCTGGATCTCGACCTCGCCGGCTTTGCCGTGCTGGCCGATCCGCTTGTAGTGGTTGTGCACCGCGACCGAGAGCGCCTTCTTCGCGCGGTCCTGACCGATGACGTACTTGTTCAACTCGTCGTAGATCTCGCGCGGGCGCGGATACTTCGGACGCTCCGCCGCCTCTTCCTTGGCGATGATGTCGTTGCACAGCGCGACGCACTCGTCGCAGATGAACACGCGCGGTCCCGAGATCAGCTTGCGCACTTCTCGGCGCCGCTTCCCACAGAACGAACAGTGGAAATCGTCCATCAAGGAAGAGTATTGCACCCGAAGCGCGCCGCGCCAAGCTCCCTCGCGAGGAAAGCGTCAGGTTGACGACGTCCTCGGGAACCGCTCGGGAACCCCGAGCGGGCTCGACCCGAAACATCATCTTGATATTCGCGGGGATTGATCGGGAGCTTATTGCTGACGCCGGGCGAGACGGATAGTGTACGCGGCACATGCGGGCCCTCGTGGTGACCTCGAACCCCGCGACCGCCGCGTCCGAGCCGGAAACGCCCGCAGCTGCGCTGAGCGATCTCGGCTGCGAGGTCGTCGCTGTCGGGTACGACGTCGATCAGCTTCCGGAAGACATCGAGCTGCAGCGTCCGTCGGTGGTCGTGGTCGACGCCGGCGCGCACCTCGAGGTGGGCCGCGCCGCCATCCGTCGCGTGCGCGAGGTCGGCTCGCTCGCCGACGTACCGGTTCTGCTGTGCGTCGAGGTCTCGCGCCTCGCCGGCCTCGATCCTGAAGCGGGCGCCGACGACTTCGTCTTGTCGCCGGTGGTGGCTCCAGAGCTGTACGCGCGAATCCGGCAACTGGATTGGCGGATGTCGTCTTTTCGCGCGGCCGGTCGGATCAAGATCGGGGATCTGGTCATCGACGCGGTGGCTGTCGAAGCGGCGTACCGCGGCCGCGCCCTCAAGTTGCCGCGCCAGGAATTCCAGCTGCTCAAGTTCCTCGCCGAACGCCCGGGCCGCGTCTTCAGCCGCGAGCAACTCCTGTCGCGTGTCTGGGGCTACCGCTATGCCGGTGGGACGCGGACGGTCGACATTCACGTCCGCCGCCTACGCGCGAAGCTGGGTCCGGGCAGCGCGATGATCGAAACTGTCCGGCACGTGGGTTACAAGCTGCGCGCCCCCGGCGGCACGCCCGCCTGAAATGAGATCAGCGGATCGCGTGGGCGAGGCCGGGCTTTGCCTGGCCGAGCCCATCGCGGGAGGTTCGGAGGGAAGGGCCCCCACCCTCAACCCTCCGAAGTAAGATG
>DATMZL010001416.1:0-3199 GCA_035607075.1 Polyangia bacterium | reverse complement strand
GTCATACAGGCGCCGTCGATCGGGCGCGAACAGTGTGTCGTGGGCCGCGTTGATGCGCGCGTGCAGCGCGGCCAGCTCGTGATCATCGTAAAGCCCGGCGATCACCGAGGAGCCGCTCGCGTAGTTGTCCTTGACCGTGCGGTAAGCGCGCCGGATCTCCTCGTCGCTGACGCCCGGTTCGGTCTCCAGAATCTCGTAGTAGGTCTGCTCTTCTTCGGTGCGCAGCGGGCCGGTCATCGGACGCTCGCGCTCGCGCTCGCCGTCGAGCGACAGCAACCGCCGCCCCAGGCGCTCGATGTTCTTCGACGCTTTGCCGTCGGGATACTCGGCGATCAGCGACCGCCGCCGCCGCGCCGCCAGCCAGACGGTCTCGTCGGACTCGACGTGGCCCAGGTACTCCAGCGAATGCCCCAGGCGGCGGCGCGCCGCCTGCGCCATGAAGCTGCCCAGCTTCTGGTCGGGCATCGTGCGCGTCTCGTTCACGACGAACGTCGGCCGATAGCGCCGAATCTCGTGGATGAGGCGCTCGGCCGGTCCGCCCGCCTCTTTGATCGCGCGGTAGATGTCCAGCGCTGCGGGCGCCGGACCTCCTGTGTTCGGGATCAGCCGATCCACCCCGCGCGTGGTGCGCAGCTTGCGGACGAAGGCGCTCTTCGCGAAGCGATAGGTCGCGTCGATCGACGCCGGATCGGGCGTCGTCACCAGGATCGGGATGTCCGCCGCCAGCCACAGGTCCAACGTCAGCGTCGAATCGGGCGGTCCCAGATCGAGCACGACGTAGTCGACGTCCAGAGCCGCGATCGCCGCCAGCGTCACCTTCGCGGTCATGCGCGGGCGCGCCGCGCCGAACGCGCTACCGTCGCCCGCGATCAGCCCGACACCCGCGACCGGCGTATCGACGATCAGCTCTGTCAGCTTCGTGGCCTTGCCGCGCAGCAGGTCGCCAAACCCACGCGGCGGCCGGTTGGCCCCCAGCAGCTGGTGCAGCGGACCGCCCGCCGGATCGGCGTCCAGCGCGACGACCTTCTTCGCGGACTGCGCGAAATAGACAGCGAAGTTGGCCGCCAGCAGCGAGCGCCCGGTGCCGCCGCGGCCAGCCGCGAGCGCGACCAGCTTGGCGCGCGCCCGCGGTCGCGCGGACATGTCCGTTATCTCGGCGGCGGCGGGAGCGTGCGGTTCTTCGTCCGGGATGTTCGGGACGTCGTCGTCACCGCCGTGCTCGCCGTCGTCCTTCAAACGCTGGCCACCGATCAGTCTTCGAGCTCGACGTTCCAGTACGAGGCGTCGGCGACGCCCAGGAACGGCAGCCACTCGCGGTAGCGGACCCGCCCGCCGTTGGTGCGGAAGGTCGGCGTCCAGCGCGGGCGCAGGGGCGGCTTCATCAGCTTCAGCCCGGCCTGCTCAGGCGTGCGCGCGCCCTTGGACAGGTTGCAGTCGACGCAGCAGCACACGACGTTCTCCCAGGTGGTGCGCCCACCCTGGGCCCGCGGCACCACGTGGTCGAGGTTCAGCTCTGCGCGCGGCAGCTCGCGGCCGCAGTACTGACACATGTTGCCGTCGCGCATGTAGATGTTGTGGCGCGAGAAGCGGACCTTGGTCTTCGGGATGCGGTCGTAAAGCTGAAGCACGATGACGCGCGGCACCCGAATCGCCCGGTTGACCGTGCGAATGAAGTCGTGGCCCCCGTGGACCTCGACGCTCAACTCCGCCCAGGTATCGAAGTCGAAGGTCTTGAACTGGGGGTCGATGACGCGCGCGACCCCCAGATAAAGCAGGGAAAACGCACGCCGGACGTTGGTGACGTGTATCGGCTGGTAATGCCGATTCAGCACCAGCACGGCCGCGTTAGTCACATATGCAACATAGCAGGCCCACGAAGAGGCAGCAAAACCGCACTAGGTTAGAATCGTTACACTTTGAGCATCCAGCCGGTTTCAGCGCTGGTCGCGGCCATCGTCAGCGTGGCCATCGGCGGGTCCGTGCTGCTGCGCGAGCCGCGCCGCCGGTCCCACGTCCTGTTCGCGACGTTCACGTTCAACCTCGCGGCGTGGAGCTTCATGACGTTCGTCGCGAAGCGCTACGACTCGTTCGACTGGGTGGCGCTGGCGGTGGCGGTGTCGTTGCCCGCCACGGCGCAGCGCTTCTTTCAGGCCTTCCTCGGCGACGAGGCCGGGCCGCCGCCGCTCAGCAAGCTGACGGTCGTGGGCGCGGGCGTGTTCTATGCCGCGCTGTTCATCTCGAAGTTCGTCGAGCCGGTCCACAAGACTGTCTGGTTCCGCGGCGCCTTCCTGGCCTACGTCTTCGTCGGCCTCTACTTGTCGGTGCTGTACCTATACGCGCGCTATCGCGCGACGCCGTCGCGCATCGAGAAGACACGGCTCCTCTACCTGGTGGTGGGCGGCATCGCGACGGTCACGGCGTCGCTGCTGGAGGCGCTGCCGCACGGTCCGCGATTCGGCAACGTCTTCATCATCATCTACCTCTACTTCCTGTCGCAGAACCTGGTTCGCTACCGGCTGCTCGACCTGAAAGAGGTGGTCGGCCGCATGCTGGTGCTGGGCCTGCTGGTCGGGTCGCTGTCGGTGATCTACCTGGTGTTGACGAACTGGGTCTCGGCCGACGAGTACGGGCTGTTCTACTTCAACACGCTGCTCGCGTCGGCGACCATCGTCATCATGATCGAGCCGATGCGCGTGCGCATCGAGGAGTACATCACGCGCGCGATGTTCCGCGCGAAGTTCGAGCTGTCCCAGCGCATCGAGATGCTGCGCGCCGAGCTGGCCAACGTCATCGACATGCGCGTGCTGGTGCCGCGGGTGCTCGCGGCGCTCGAGGATTCGCGGCGCATCACGCACGCGTCGATCTACCTCGCCGATCCCGATGGATCGGGCTTCGAGCTGGCGGGCCACGTCGGCCCGCGTCCGGACGCGCGTTTCGACGCCATCGCTCACCGCGCGTTCTTCGAGCGCCTGCGCCGCGCCGGCGTCATCACCATCGAGGGCATCGAGCGCGAGCTGGCGGCGCGCCGGCCGGTGTCGAACGAGGAGCAGGAGAGCCTGCAGCTGATGCTGCGCACGCTGGAACAGATGACCGGCTCGGTGGCGCTCGGGTTCTCCAGCGAGGATCAATTGCTGGGCGCCCTCGTCATCCGCGACGAGCGTTTGCGCGAGGCGTATTCGACCGACGAGATCGAGCTGTT
>DATMZL010000725.1:0-3251 GCA_035607075.1 Polyangia bacterium | reverse complement strand
CCGGGGCTGGTCGTCCGGTAGCCGTCGTCGACCTGGATGAAGCCGCGATCGACCGCGACGCCCATGCCCTCGAGGCCGATGCCCTCGATGTTGGCGCGCACGCCGACCGCCATCAGCACGCGCTCCGACGTCACCGTCTGGTTCTTGCCGTCCGGATCGGTGAACGACGTCGTGACGGTCTTGCCGCTGACCTTCACGCCGGTGGTCTTCGCGCCGGTGTGGATGTTCATCTTCCGCTTCTTGAGCACGCGCGTGAGCGTCGCGGAGATCTCCTCGTCCTCGATCGGCAGCACGCGCGGCATGTACTCGATGACCGTGACGTCGACGCCGAACGCGTTCCAGAAGTCGGCGAACTCGATGCCGATCGCGCCCGCGCCGATGACGACGACCGACTTGGGAGCTTCGGGCAGCACCATCGCCTCGCGGTAGGTGATCACGCGATCGCCGTCGGGCTCGATGCCGGGCAGGAACTTGGCGCGCGCGCCCGTCGCGATGATCGTGCGCGGCGTCTCGAGGACGACCTTGCCCGTCGGCTTGCCGCCCGACGTGGTCTCGACCTCGATCTTGCCGCGGCCGGTGAGCTTGCCGGTTCCCAGGATCTGCGTGACGCCGTACTTCTTGAAAAGGTGCTCGACGCCGCTGGAGAGCGTGTTGGCGACGCCGCGGCTGCGCTTGATGATCTTGTCCCAGTCGAACCCGATCTCGCCCTTGATGATCACGCCGTAGTCGGCGGCCTTCTGCACGTGGCGCATCGCGTCCGCCGATTTCAGCAACGCCTTCGAAGGGATGCAGCCCCAGTTCAGGCAGATGCCGCCGGCGCGTTCGCGCTCGACCACGGCGGTCTTGAACCCCAGCTGCGCGCCCCGGATCGCGGCGACGTACCCGCCGGGTCCGGCGCCAATGACAACGAGATCGTATTTGTCGGCCATCGCGTGTGGATGTTGGATAGCACGGCGGCGACCCGGAGATCGAGGATCTTGCCTGGCGACCGGACCGGCGCGGTCCTACGTTGCGGGCCATGAAAACACGCGCGGCGGTCGGGTACGCGGCGGGCAAGCCGCTGGTGATCGAGGAGGTCGACCTCGACGGGCCCAAGGCGGGCGAGGTGCTGGTGGAGATCAAGGCGACCGGCGTCTGCCACACCGACGAGTTCACGCGGTCGGGCGCCGATCCCGAGGGGCTGTTCCCGGTGATCTTCGGCCACGAAGGGGCCGGGATCGTGCTCGACGTCGGCCCGGGCGTGACGTCGGTGCAGAAGGGGGACCACGTCATCCCGCTCTACACGCCGGAATGCCGGACGTGCAAGTCGTGCCTGTCGCGCAAGACGAACCTCTGCACGGCGATCCGCGCCACGCAGGGCAAAGGTGTCATGCCCGACGGCACCAGCCGGTTCTCGATCGGCGGCCAGAAGATCCACCACTACATGGGCTGCTCGACCTTCGCGAACCACACCGTATTGCCGGAGATCGCGCTCGCCAAGATTCGCGCCGACGCGCCGTTCGACAAGGTCTGTTACATCGGCTGCGGCGTGACGACCGGCCTCGGTGCCGTGTTCTGGACGGCGAAGGTGACGCCCGGCGCGAACGTTGTCGTGTTCGGGCTGGGCGGCATCGGCCTGAACGTCGTGCAGGGCGCGCGCATCGCGGGCGCCGACAAGATCATCGGCGTCGACACCAACCCGGCGCGCGAGACGCTGGCGCGCAAGTTCGGCCTCACCCACTTCGTGAACCCGAAGCAGGTCTCGGGCGATCTCGTCGCGCACCTCGTCGAGCTGACGGGCGGCGGCGCCGACTACAGCTTCGAATGCGTCGGCAACGTCGACCTGATGCGCCAGGCGCTGGAGTGCTGCCACCGAGGCTGGGGTGAGTCGACGATCATCGGCGTCGCCGGCGCGGGCCAGGAGATCAAGACGCGCCCCTTCCAGCTGGTCACCGGGCGCGTCTGGCGCGGGACCGCGTTCGGCGGCGCGCGAGGCCGCACCGACGTGCCGCGGATCGTCGACTGGTACATGAACGGGAAGATCGACATCGACAGCCTGATCACGCACAAGCTGCCGCTCGAGCGGATCAACGAAGCGTTCGATCTGATGCACGAAGGGAAATCGATTCGCGCCGTGGTCGAGTTCTGATGGCGACGCCGGGGGCCCTCGAGACGCTGTCCGAGCGGCGCTGCTTCGGCGGCGTGCAGGGCTTTTATCGCCACGAATCGGCGGCGACGGGCGGCCCGATGCGGATCGGCGTCTTCGTCCCCGACGGCGCGGCGCGATCGCCGCGGCCGGCGCTCTATTTCCTCGCCGGGTTGACCTGCACCGAGGAGACGTTCGCGATGAAGGCCGGCGCGCAGCGCGCGGCGGCGGCGCAGGGAATCGTGCTTGTCACCTGCGACACCAGCCCGCGCCACGCGCGCACTCCGGGCGACGATGCCGACGAGGACTTCGGCCTTGGCGCGAGCTTTTACGTGGACGCGACGGAGGCACCCTGGCGCGCCAACTACCGCATGGACAGCTACGTCACGCGCGAGCTGCCGGCGCTCGTCGAGGCGAGCTTCCCCGTCCTGCGCGAGGCGTGCGGGATCTTCGGGCACTCGATGGGCGGCCACGGCGCGTTGGCGCTGGCGCTGCGCAACCCGGGGCGCTACCGCAGCGTCTCGGCGTTCGCACCGATCGTCGCGCCGTCGCGCGTCCCCTGGGGCCGCAAGGCGTTCGCCGGCTACCTGGGCGCCGACGAGACGGCGTGGGCCGCGTACGACGCCTGCGCGCTGGTGCGCGCGCGGCCCCTCCCGATCCCGCTGCTCATCGACCAGGGGACGGCGGACAAGTTTCTCGACGTGCAACTCAAGCCGGAGCTGTTCGAAGCGGCGTGCGCCGAATCCGGACAGCGGCTAGAGCTGCGGCGCCAGCGTGGCTACGACCACAGCTACTACTTCATCGCGACGTTTGTGGAGGAACACGTCGCGCACCACGCGCGCGCGCTGTCAGGCTCGTAGCGCGCCGGCGGCCTTGGCCGTCGCGGTCGCGACCGCGTCCATGAGGGGCGGCGACAGGCAGTCGTAGGGTTCGAGCTTCAGTTCCTTCAGGCGACCGCGGATAGCGCCCATTTTTTCGGGCGGCGTGCCCGCCTCGATGATGGACGAGACGAAGGCCGCAAACCCGGGCGGTGCCCAGCCCGACTCGCGCGACAGCTCCGGGTGAATGAAGACCAGCCCTTCGAACGCGTGCTTGGCGCGCTCGACCGGACCGTGCATGTGAACGC
>DATMZL010000649.1:0-4999 GCA_035607075.1 Polyangia bacterium | reverse complement strand
GACAGCTGTGTGTGCGATGAGGGCCACATGCTCGGGCACGGCCGCGCCATTCGCACGCGGGCATTCTATGGCGCCATGCACACCAGCCCGGGCGCGCTGTTCCGTCGCTGCGAGCGGGTCTGGATCGCCACCGGCACGCCGGTGATGTCCAGCCCCGACGAACTGCATCCGCATCTGTCGCGCCTGTTCCCCCAACATATCCCCGACCAGCTGCGCCGGACGGATTTCATCGAGCGCTATTGCATCACCGTGCAGCGCACATTCGGCACCATCGTCGTCGGCGCGCGCAACACCGGCGAGCTGTCCGATATCCTGAAACGCTGCGCCTCGCGGCTGCGGCTGACCGACGTCGTCGCCAATCTGCCGTCGCTGCTGATCGATCACGTCCCGGTCGAGATCCGCGCCGCCGATCGCCGCGCCATCGAGGAAACCATGACACCGGCCCAGCGGGCTGAGCTGCACGTCGTCCTGACCCAGATCGAGGGCGGCGACGAAGCCGGCTGGCAAAGGCTGCAGGCGATGCTGCTGCCGCTCGCGTCCACCCGACGCGTCCTCGCCCTGGCCAAATCCCCCGCCGCTTTGGAGCTGATCCGCGCCGAGCTGGCCGGCGGCACCGATCGGATCGTGCTGTTTGGCATCCACCTCGCCGCGCTGCACATGCTGCGCGACGCCCTGGAGGGGTCGGCGGGGGCGCGGCTGCTGGTCGGCGATACCGCGCCCAACGCCCGGGCCGACGCCCTGGCGGCGTTTCAGGACGGCTCGTGCAGGGTGCTGCTCGCGTCCACGCGCGTGGCCGGCTTCGGCCTGAACCTACAGGCCGCCCGAAGGGTGATCTTTTTGGAGTCCGACTGGACCCCGGCCGCGCTCGATCAGGCGGTGGCGCGGGTCTGGCGCGCCGGGCAGTATCGCCCGGTACACGTGTCGCTGCTGTCGGTCGCCGACAGCGTCGATCAACGCGTCGCCGCGATCGTCGCGCGCAAACGCGTCGTCATCAACCAGATACTCGGAGAACCCGTTACAAATGGATAATGAAATCACCGCGACGATCCACCTGCGCCTCTCGGCCGAGGACCTGTTCGCCCTGCTGGCCAGGACCATGGGGCGGCCGATCCTCGATCCGGTCGCGGTCGAGGCCGCGACCCCGCGCGTGACCGACGCCATCGCCGGCGCCATGGTCAGCGTGGATGTCGGCCAGCACCGGCAGGCCGAAACCGTCGTGACCAAGGTCACGCCAGAGGCGGAGCCGGAACCGGCCCCCGCCACCGTTTCCACCACGCCGCCGCCGGTGCCGGTGACGGCCGCGAAATCGTCCCGCGCCGCCCGCGCGGCGGCGCCTTCCCCCGCGAAGACCGAGGCGAAGACCGAGGCGCCCGAGCCGCTGTCCGAGTTTGGCCTGCGCTCGCTGCTGTCCAAGGTCGGCACCGTGCATCCGAAACAGGTCAAGGGCGTGATCGATCTGCTGCAGACGCACGGCGGCCATCGCCGGCTGTCCGAGTGTCCGGCCACGACCTGGCCGGCGATCGAGAGCGCGGCCCGCGCCGCGCTCGATCAGTACGGCGCCAAAACCACCAGGGGCACCACGGGGGACGCGGCATGACGTTCCGCGAGCCGACATGGACGTGCCAGGTCTGCGGCTACGCCATGGACGCGGCCTCGCCGGTCGTCGGGGAGGGGCAACACACGCCGGAAGAGGATGACGTGTCGATGTGCATGAACTGCGGCCAGCTCCATGTGCGCCGCGCCGAGCGGTGGCGGCTGATGACGGCGGTTGAAAAGGCCGCGCTGCCGCCGGGCATGTGCGAGCTTCTCGACCACATGGAAACCGCGCGCCGGCAAACGTGGTCGTCGATCATCAAAGACCTGACGCAACGGGGAGGCCGCGCATGAGCATGACCGCCGCACGCGGCCACAGCCCGCTCGGCATGTCGGTACTGGAGCGGCGCGTGGCCTGTCCCGGGTCGATGCGGATGGAGGAGGGCCGGCCCGACACGCCGTCCGTCTACGCCCGGCGCGGCACCGAGCTGCACGCCGTCGCCGCGCATTGTCTGAGCCGGGCCATCGACGCGATCGACCACATCCCCGACGATGCCGACGGGGCGGCGATCGTGCAGGCCTACCTCGACGTCGTGCGCGCGGCCGCCGTCGCGCATGCCCCTGGTGCCATGCACATCGAGCGCGAGTTCCAGCTGACCGCGCTGAGCGAGCTTCACTGGGGCACGGCGGACGTGGTGCTGGTCGCGCCGCCGAAACTGTGGGTCTGCGATTTGAAGACCGGTGCCGGGCATCCGGTGCCGATCCGCAGGCCCGACGGGCGGCCGAACATGCAGCTGGCCGGCTACGCGCTCGGTGTCATGCAGTCGCTGCCGCGCGACCTCGGCAGTGAGATCACCGAGATCGAGCTGGTCGTGGTGCAGCCTCGCCTCGGGCCGCCCCAGAGCGTGACGCTGTCGGTCGGCGAGTTGCACGACCTCGCCGCCGATCTGCTCGACCTCGCCGAGGCCGTGGTGAAGCCCGACGCGCCGCTGAACCCGGGCGGGCATTGCACGTTCTGCCGCGCCGCCGTCGACTGCCCGGCGGCGCGGAGCAAGGCGCTCGCCGTGGCCCAGGTGGAGTTCGACATCGTCGCCAACCCGGAACACGCCATGGCCCCGCCGCTGCCCTCCAAACTGACCCTCGACCAGCTGTCGCGCGTGCTGTCAGGGGCACGTTTTTTGGAAACGTGGGTCGCCGGCGTCGAGGCCTATGCCAAGGCGCTGGCCGACAAGGGCGTGGAGATCCCCGGCTGGAAACTGGTCAACAAGCGCGGCCGGCGGATCTGGGCGGACGAGGTCGCGGCGGGCGTGGTCATGGAGGATCTGCTAGGCCAGGCCGCTTTCGTAACAAAGTTGCACAGCCCCACGCAGGCGGAAAAGATACTGAAGGCCCACAAGGTGAAGCCGCCGGCGGAATGGCGCGACCTCGTGGTGATGAGTGACCCCGGCACCGTGTTGGCGCCGGACCACGACCCGCGCGCGGCGGTTGGCCCGCGCGTGGGATTTGAAGCCGTCGAACCCGAGGAACCGTGAAACATGCCGAAACGAATCATGCACCCATCGATCACTCCACAGCGCGTCCTCGACGCGCTGGAACGCTACCGCGTCGTCCTCGACGACCCGGGATTTTGCCTCGCCTGCGGCGCCGACGCCGAGGGTGTCGAGCCGGACGCGCGGCGTTACGAATGCGAAACATGCGGCGCGCGCGAGGTATATGGCGCCGAGGAGCTGTTGATGATGGGTGTCGCCTGACCCGTGAAACCCGAGGAGCCGTGAAACATGCACCCGCTCACACCGATACCACTGAGACTAAGGAACAATCACATGGCGTTACAAACCAAGATCGTCACGAAGACCCTGCGCGTCGGCCCCGGCCGGCTGAGCTTTCCGCACCTGCTGGAGGAACACGGCTTCAATAATTCCGAGCCGAAGTTTTCCACCGTCCTGTTGCTGCCGCCGTCTTATGACATCAAGCCCTTGCTGGCGGCGCTGACCGATGTCTGCGAGCAGGCATGGGGCCGCGATCAGCGGAAATGGCCATCGACGGCGCGGAAGCCCGAGAGCGTGGTGCGTGACTGCGCGGAGAAGGACGGTCTGGCCGGCTACGACGAGGGCTGGCATTTCGTTTCCTGCTCATCGAAGGAGAAGCCCACCATCGTGCATGCCGATCTGTCGCCGCTGCGCGAGAAGTCCGAGGTCTACGCCGGACGCTGGGCCAACGTGACGATGCGGCCGTTCGTATATAACAACGTCTCGACCGGCGTGTCGCTCGGGCTGAACAACGTCCAGCTGCTGAAAAACGACACCGTGTTTGGCCGCACCAGCGTGAAGCAGGATTTCGATCCGATCGCGTTGGACATGGAAGAAGAGGAGGACTTTTGATGGAGCTGGACCGCGTCCTCTTCCTCGACCTCGAGACGCGGTCCACCGTCGATCTGCGGGCGACCGGGGCGTATGTCTACGCCTCGGACCCGTCGACCGAGGTCACCGTGGCGCGCCTCGCGATGGGCCTTGAGGAGCCGGTCGAATGGCTGCCCGGGCAGGCTCTGCCCGACCGCTTCCTGGCGGCGATGCGGGACGAGATGATCGAGGTGGTCGCTCATAACGCCCAGTTTGAGCGGCTTATGATCGAATACATCCTGCACCCACGCCACGGCTGGCCGCTGCTGCCGATCGACCGCTGGACCTGTACCATGGCACGGGGACGCGTGCTGGCGCTGCCCGGCAGCCTGGACGGGGCCGCCATGGCGCTCGGGCTGGACGTCAAGAAAGACGCCGTCGGCTATCGCCTCATGCTGCAGATGTGCAAACCGCGATCGATCCATCCGGTCACCGACGCGGTGACGTGGTGGGACGACGACGATCGCATGCGCCGGCTGTCGGACTACTGCGCGATGGATGTCAAGGTGGAACGAGCGGTTTACCGATCGACCCCGCCATTGCCGGCCGACGAGCAGGCCGTCTGGGATCTCACCGAGGCGATGAACGATCGCGGGGTTCGTTTCGATCTGGATTTCGTTCGCGCCGCCCGCGCCGTGGCCGCCGACACCCGCGCGCTGCTCGACGAGGCGATTTTCCTACAGACATCCGGCGCGGTGGCGCGGGCATCGAACGTCGTCACGCTGAAAGCGTGGCTGTTGTGGCGCGGCGTCGACCTCTCGCCGCCGCCCGAGCTGGTGCGCGGCCCCGTGGCGGCGATACTCGACGGCGAGCTGAAAGCGGACCCGGACGTCGACGCCGAGGTCGAGGACGAGCTGGAGATCGAGGACGAGCGGCCAGCGCCCGAGCTGCGTCGGCGCGACGTGCTGCGTCTGATCGCTGATCCGCGTGTCGGGGATGTCGAGCGGGCGGCCCTGCGGACGCGCCTGGAGGCCGGCAAGATCTCGGTCAAGAAGCTCGACGCCATCCTCGCCCGGGCCGACGACGACGGCCGCGTGCGCGGCCTGCTCGGCTATCATGGCGCCTCG
>DATMZL010000696.1:0-4404 GCA_035607075.1 Polyangia bacterium | reverse complement strand
CGCAGACGACCGCCGCCGCGACGATGTCCGACATGAACTGCACGTGCTTCGGGTAGTTGGCGATCGTGTTGAAGTTGAGGCCGGTCGGCGTGATGTCCGGCGCCGTGCAGGTCGCTGTCGAGCTGGTCGACGGCTTGAGCTGATCCTCCAGCGACTTCACGGATTGCAGGTGGACCATGACGTTGTTCTTGTCGTCGGTCCCCAGGTTCTTCGCGAAACCGGTCAGCTCGCCGCCCACGTAGTCGAGCACGCTCTTGCGCCGCATGATGAGCGCGTTCATGTCGACCGGCGTCATCCCCGAGCCGCCGAACAGGTTCGTGAACAGCTTGTACGGATCGTTCTGCTGCGCGTTCGCCGTGCCGCCGGAACGGAAGCTGGT
Source organism: Polyangia bacterium (assembly GCA_035607075.1). Lineage (GTDB taxonomy): Bacteria > Myxococcota_A > Polyangia > Fen-1088 > Fen-1088 > JADGRB01. The sequence goes on along the minus strand of DATMZL010000696.1, from coordinate 4,025 downwards.
GTAGCTCTTGTAGGGGCGGCAGCCGACGTTGAGCTGCGCGTTCGACACGCCCTGGGTCAGCAGGTTGTCGGCGTAGATCTGATCGATCGACGGGAAGGTCGCGCTGATCGTCGGCACCTCGGCGGTGCCGTTGGGAGAGCTGACGCCGCCCGTGAGCATCGCCGGATACGTGAAGTGGCCGCCGTACTTCGAGCCCACGTCGATCATCACGTTGATGTCGATCGGGCTCTGCAGCTTGGTCGCGTGCCGGAAGACGATCATCTTCGACGCCCAGTTCTGCAGCGGCGTCAGGATCGACGGCAACGTCGCGGGCAGCGCGCCCGCGGTGCCGCCCGGGTAGAAGTTGGGCGGGCAGATACCGTCGGTCCAGGTGATGGCGATGAAGCGCGTCGGGTAGCCGTCCGGCGCGGCGGCGCGTGCCCGTTCCGTCGACAGCAGCGGCAGGAACCCGGCGCCGATGCCCAGGCGCTTCAGGATCGCGCGCCGCGAGTACTTCACCTGAGTCTTCGACGTCTGGATCAGAACGCCGCGGCTCTTCACGTCGTTGTCGCGAGTCATGGCAGCACCTCCCCCGGCGCCGGCGCCCGGTAGCGGAAGGTCCGCGACGTGGCCACCGCCCCGATCGCGTCTCGCATGTTCAGCGTGCCCTGGAACGTCTTCGCCGCCGCGTCGATCGACCACGCGTCGGCCGTCGTGTCCCACCGGTTCAGCGCGTAGCGCGTCAGCTGCTTCGTGAAGCAGGCCTGCGCTTGCGGGCTGGCTGCGAGCAGCGCCGCCAGCCCGGGCGCGTCGGCGAACGTCTGCATCTTGCCGTCGAGCAGGATCGCTCCCTTCGAGTCGACCGGCAGGTCCTGGTCGGTCATCCGGAACGCGCCGATACCGTCGTAATGTTCGAAGCCGAAGCCGATCGGGTCCATCGTCGCGTGGCAGGCCCCCGTACAGGCGTTCATGTCGTGCGCCTCGAAGCGCTGGCGCGTCGTCAGCCCCGGCGTCGGCGGCTGCGGCGGCGGCACGTTGCCTGGCGGATCGGGAACCGTGCCGCACAGGATGCGCGTCCAGATCGCGTGGCCGCGCCGCACCGGCGACGACCCGTTGCTGGCGCCGGTCACGCTCAAGAACCCGGCCAGCGTCAGGATGCCGGAGCGCTGGCTGGCGTCGAACGTCACGGCCTTCGGCGTCGTGCCGGTGATGCCGCTGACGCCGTAGACGGTGGCCAGCGCCTGGTTGACCGACGACTTGTTGCCCGTCATGAGGTCGCTGAAAAGCCCGCTGCCCAGCACCGCGCCGGTGCCGTAGCTTCGGAACTCCGTCTCCATCGCGGCCGCGAGATCCTGGTTCCACATCGCGTACAGCATCGCGTCCTTGGGCCGCGACGCGATCACGTTGACGTCCAGCCAGTCATCGATGAAGTCGGCGACGAACGCCTGCGCCTTCGTATCGCCCAGCATGCGCGTCACCTGCGTCTGCACGCCGTCGGCGGTCATGAGCTGACCGTTCTGCGCCGCCGTGAACAGCGTCGTGTCCGGCATCGTGCCCCACAGGAAGTACGACAGCCGGCTCGCCATCTGGTAGTTGCCCAGCTGCACGACCGCGCCGTCCTTGATCGCCGGACCGGGGTCCATCTCCCAGTGGTAGATGAAGCCCGGCGCCTGCAGCATCGCCTCGACCAGCAGGCCGATCGCGCCGTTGAAGTCCAGCGCCAGCGTCGATCGCCCGGTGTTGTAGAGGTTGGTCAGCGTCGTCGTCTCCGCGCTCGACAGCGGCCGCCGGTAGGCCTTCGTGCCGAACGTCGTGATGAACTGCATCGCGCAGCCCGCCTCCGCCGACGCGCCCGCGGGCGTGCACGGCAGGATCGTCGACAGCTTGCTCGAGACGTTCTTCGCCAGCGCCTCGGCCGCCACCTGAAGGTTCGCGGCGTCCAGCGTTCCAATCGCGGTGGGCTGGCGAAACGGGAAGGCGTTGTTGCTGAGATCGTCCGCCTCGCTGGGCACGTCGTCGATCTTCAGCGTCGTGTCGCCCAGCAGATCGCGCACGGTCGCGAGGTACTCGCGCGACGTGAGGCGCCGCGCCGGCATCAGCCCGGCGGCGTTCGGATCGGGCGGCTGCGGCGCGCCGCCGTTGCCGCCCGTTCCCGACGGGTTCGTCCCGGCCGTTCCGGTAATTCCCCCCCCACCCATCATTTGGTGGTTGCCGATCGATCCATTGCAGGCGCCGTTGCAGGCGACCAGCGCGGTCGCGCCACAGATCGTGATCAGCAAACGTTGCGACGGGCCTTTCATGATGTTCTGCACCCTCCAAGCGGCGTTGGCTGACGGTCTCGGGCGCCTCCACCAAAAGCTACATGCACCTACATCACGGACGCCGCTCCGTGAATTGGTCCCCTAGTCTGCGCCTTCATCTAATGCCTGTGCAAGAGCTGGCTTCCCCGAAACAAGGGCGCGAGGCGGCCAATTGCTTCACGCCGTTTGCGCCGCGTGGCCGAAGGTCCGAGCTGTCCGGGTCCACGTAGTAAGTTGCGGCCATGCGGCCGCGCTGCTCGGTGTTCATCGCGACCAGCCTGGACGGCTTCATCGCGCGACGGGATGGCGGCATCGACTGGCTGTCGGCCGTCGAGACGCCCGGCGAGGACTACGGCTATGCGCGCTTCTTCGCGGATGTCGACGCGCTCTTTCTCGGCCGGCGCACATACGAGACCGCGCTCGGCTTCGGGGCCTGGCCGTACGGCGACAAGCGTTGCGTCGTCTTCACGCACGCCGCGCGCGAAAGCCGACACGGCGAACGCTTTCACGCGGGCCCGCCCGGACCGCTGCTCGACGAGCTGCAGGCAGCTGGCGTTCGCCGGATCTACGTCGACGGCGGCGCGCTGATCCGCTCGTTCCTGCGCAAGGGCCTGATCGACGACGTCACGCTGTCGATCATTCCTGTGCTGCTGGGCGACGGCATCCCGCTGTTCGTTGACTCGGGAACCCTGAGAGGGTTCCCGAACCCTCCCGCGATGGTGCGCGGCGAGCAAAGCTCGCCGGCTCCCCACGCGTCGGTTCCCGAACGGCGAGTGCGCCTCGCCGGCAGCCAGGCCTTTCCGAGCGGCCTCGTACAGCTCCGCTACGAGCTGGCGGCCTGACCGTCGCGCAGGGCCGACCCGAAGAGGTCGAACAACGCGCGGAAGTGACGCTCCGATCCGTCCGGGCTGTGCACGGGCGTGTCGGGCGGCACCCAGCCGTGCCGTAGCCCCTCGTACGTCTCGACGCGGTGATCGACACCGGCCGCCGCCAGCGCGTCGGCGAGGCGGCGCTTCATGTCGTCGGGACACGTCGGATCCTCGACCGCGCAGGCGGCGTAGATCTTCGAGCCGATCATCCGCGGCGCCAGCAGGTGCGGGCTGTCGGCCGCGTCGTTCGCGAGATTCCCGCCGTGGAACGACGCCGCCGCGGCGATGCGCTCGGGATAATGCCCGACCGCCGCCAGCGAGAAGCGACCGCCCATGCAGTACCCCGTGGTCCCGACGCGCGTCTGGCGCGCGTCCGGGCACGCGGCCAGCCAGTCGAGGTACGCAGCGGTGTCGCTCATGACGTTGGCGATTGTCGCGCTCCCGGCGACCTTCGCCCACGCCTGTCGCGCCGCCGGATCGGCGAACAGCACCTTCGCATCGGCCGCCTCGTAGGGCCCAGCCCGGTAGAACAGGTCGGGCAGCAGCACCAGGTAGCCTGCGTCGGCGATCCGCTGCGCCATCCCGAACAGCGCCGGGCGGAACCCGACCCCGTCCATGTACATCAGCACCGGCGACCACGGGCCGCCGGCGGTCTGCGACGGACGAAACACCGACGCGCGGCAGCTGCCGTCGCGCGTCTGGATCGCGATGTCTTCTCTCGCCATGGGTCGCCTCCCTCAGCGGACGTTGACGGTCACGCTCGCCGAAAGTCCGGTCCGCAGCGCCAGCTCCGCGGGCGGGTCGAGCAGCGTGATCCGCACGGGAACCCGTTGGACCACCTTAACAAAGTTGCCCGTCGCGTTGTCGGGCGGCAGCA
>DATMZL010000801.1:0-3218 GCA_035607075.1 Polyangia bacterium | reverse complement strand
GTCGCAGCGACCGCAGACTCGGGCCGCGCCAGCGGATCGATCATCCGCCACAGCGCCGCCGCCGCGAACGCCAACGTCATTCCGCCCAGCGCCAGCATCACCAACGGCGGCGCGAACCGCATCCGCTCGATGGCCAGGCCGTAAACCAGGACCGCGGCGAACCCCGCCGCGCCCCACAGCCACATCGGAATTCGGCGCCGGCGCGGCGCGGGAGCAGTGTTCGCGTGAGTACCCGGCGAGCTTTGCTCGACGGGTCTCATCGCGGGAGGGTTTGGGGACCCTCTGAGGGTCTCCATTTTGTCAGTCAAGATTGCGGAGCTCGTCATCGAGCTTGTCGGCAAGCTCCGGGTCGGTGATGGATGCTTCGGTGGTGGTGCTCGGCGCCGGCGGTCGCTTGGCCAGGCGGTAGGCGCCGTAACCCAGGCCGCCGGCGGCGATCGCCGCGATGCTGTACGGGAACAACCAGGCGAGCCGATTGAAGCCACTGTTGAGCGGCGCGGCCAGCGCCACCTGGCCGCCGTACTTCTTGATGAAGTACTCGACGACCTGCTCGCGCGTTCGGCCCTGATCCAGAAGCTGGCGGATCGCGATCCGATCCTGGATGGCGTGGCCGCACCCTTCCGACTGGCACTCGATCAGGTTGTGACGGCAGGTGGTGCACTGGCACATGATGTTATGCACCAGCCAGATCTCGTCGGGGCCCGTCGGCTCGGGCGCGTCCTGCGCACCGCCCGCCATCTGCGCGGCGGCGGGCCGCGGCGACAGCAGCACGACGCCACCCGCGCCCAGCGCAACGAACAACGCGATCCCCGCGGCGCCCGCCGCCGCGCGTCCCGCCGCGTCTGCGGTCGCGGTCGCGCCGACCGTCAGCCGCTCGAGCACCGACTCGGGCACCAGCACGATGCCGGTCGCCACCGCGAGCAGCATGAACCCGAACCAGACCCAGTCGACCATCGGGTTGCGAACCAGCTTGAACGTCGCCGTCCCCTCAGCCAGCTCGTACCCGCCCATCGTGATGTAGAGGTCCTCGATCGGACCGCGCTTGATGGCGACCTCGGTCGTCGGTTCGCTCTCGTGGTTGTGGAAGAACCACTTTGCCGGACGGGGCCGATCGATCTCCTTCCCGCGCACGAACGTGGTCAGCTCGCCCGTCACCATCTCCTTCTGCCGATCCTCCTCGTGCGCGAGCTTGTCGAACCGCACCGTGTAGCCTTCGAAGGTGACCGACTGCCCGGGCGCCAGCTTCGCCGCCTTCTCCTTCTGGTAGGCGCTGCCCGCGAACCCGACGAACATCAGCATGATGCCGAGGTGCACCAGGTAACCGCCGTAGCGCCGCTTGCCGCGCAGGACCATCCCGAGCGTCGCCGACACCACGCCCTGTCCGGTGTTGCGGCGCCGGATCGCCATACCGCGCCAGTACTCCTGCGCGATCGACGCGAGGACCCAGGCGCACAGGCCGAAGCAGATGATCGGCCCGTACTTCTTGCTGACGATCGCAAACCCGCGCAGGACGTAGTTCACGGCCAGCACCAGCGGCGCCATCGCCGTCGATCCGCTGGGCGGCGACAGCCTGATGTCGGCGTCGACCGTCCGCGTGTGCAGGCCGAAAGCGAAGCAGCCGATGACGACGATCAGCGTCGCGATCAGCGGGACGGTGAACTGGTAGACGAGGTTCCCGGGCGTCGCCTTGCGCCACGCCAGCAGGGGCCCGACGCCCGTCAGGAACAGCAACGTCAGGCCGATCGGGACCATCCATAGGTTGAAGAACGGCGCCGACACGGTGATGCGCTCGTGGAAGAGCGCGTCCGACAGCGTCGGGAACATGGTCGCGAACAGCATGAAGAACGCCGCGAACAGCAGGATCCAGTTGTTGGCGAGGAACGCCGCCTCGCGCGACAGCCACGAATCCAGGCGCGCGCGCGATCGCAATTCGGGCATGCGGTAGATGACGAAGCCGAAGCTGACGATCAACGTCAGCGCCATGAAGATCGTGAACGTCCAGGCGAGCTTCGTGTCCTGCCCGAACGCGTGCACCGACTGCACGATCCCCGAGCGGGTCATGAACGTCCCGAAGATGGTGAGGAAGAACGTCACCACCAGCAGCGAGACGTTCCAGATCTTCATCATCCCGCGCCGCTCCTGGATCATGATCGAGTGGACGAACGCCGTCGCCGTCAGCCACGGCAGGAAGCCCGCGTTCTCGACCGGGTCCCAGGCCCAGAAGCCGCCCCAGCCCAGCTCCTCGTACGCCCACAGCATCCCCAGCGTCAGCCCCATCGACAGGAAGAACCACGCGCCCAGCGTCCACTTGCGCACCGACGCGATCCACGTGTCGTCCAGCTGGCCCGAGATCAGCGCCCCCATCCCGAACGCGAACGGGATGCTCATGCCGACGAAGCCCGTGTACAGCGAGGGCGGGTGGGTGACCATGTACGCGTTCTGCAGCAGAGGGTTCAGGCCCTTGCCCGTGGTCGGGATGTCCGTCAGGTACGTGTCGAACGGGTTCTTGTAGAAGACGATGACGAACAGGAAGAAGTCGGCGATCGCCATCAGCACCGCGACGGTGTACGGCAGCAGCTCCCGGTGTCGGTTGCGGTTTGTGTAGATCGCGATCGTGGAGAACACCGACAGCAGGAACACCCACCACAGGATTGAACCGTCCAGCCCGCCCCAGTAGGCGGTGATCTGATAGAAGAGCGGCGACGCCGCATCCGAGTAGTGGTGCACGTACTTGATCGAGTAGTCGTGCGACACGAAGGCGTAGACCAGCGCGACCGACGACAGACCGAGCACGGCTGCCAGCGCGTAGACGCCGGCGCGGCCCGACGCGATCAGCCGTCGGTTACCGCGCCGCGCCCCGACGACCGACGCCACGCCCGCATAGGTGGCGACCACCAGCGCGATGAGCAACGTGAGCGTTCCAAATGCAGCCATAGGACCCTCCAGGGATGGGCGGCTGGGGACGGCGGCGGTAACGGCGTTGCCGCCGATAAAATTCCCCCTGGGGTCCCCGGAAACCCGGCGTCAGGTTAGCACGAGGGAGCGCGGCTTGCGCCGCCGGGGACGTGCCTCGCCCGGTGCGTCGCCGCGACCGCGGCGCACGATGGGGTCGGCCTCGGGACCGATGGTCTCGATGATCTCTTTCCGTCCACGGACGAGGCGTGACTGAGCCGCGGCGATGGAGGTCCCCAGCATGGTCGCCACCTCTTCCAATTGGT